>NZ_JBFBBQ010000009.1:0-183022 GCF_040682775.1 Amycolatopsis sp. NPDC051106
CGTTGAACGCACCCAAGGCGGCCTTCGGTGCGTTCAACGCAACCAAGGCCACATTGGGGCGCTTGAGGTGACCTAACGCGAAACGGGGTGCCGGGCAGCACGCCCGGCACCCCGTCCGTTACGGGTTTTCGCAGGTCAGCCGGTGAACCGGCCGGCAACCAGACCCTGGGTGGCACTCAAGTCGGCCTTCGCCGCCGTCGGCGCCGGGGGCGTCGGCTGGGGCAGCGGGGCGCACTCGACGTCGGCCGTGCGGCCCGGCTTGCGGGCCGGGAGCGCGCCCGTCGCCAGGTAGTCCGCGATCTTGTTGTCGACGCACGCGTTGCCGCGCGGGGTGATCGCGTGGCTCGTGCCGCCCGGCTCCGCGATCAGCGACGCGCCCGGGAAGCGGCTGCGGACCTCGAGGCTGCCCTCGTACGGCGTCGCCGCGTCGAGGGTCTCGTCGATCATCAGCACGCTCTGCACGCCGCGCCCGTCGATCTTCGCCGGCTTGCCCGCCTTCGCCGGCCAGTACAGGCACGGCGCGTTGAACCAGGCGTTCTGCCAGGTGAAGTACGGCGCCTTGGCGAACGTCTTCCAGTTGTCGCTCTTCCACTGGTTCCAGCTCTGCGGCCACTGCACGTCGGAGCACTGGACGGCCAGGTACACCGCGTAGCCGTTGTCGTCACCGCGGCCGCCGAACGCCTCGAACAGCGACTGCCAGTTCTGCCAGTCACCCTGGTTGACGAACCGCGAAAGCGCGTCGCCCAGGAGCGTCCATCGCAGCTGGTAGTACGACGCCTGCTGGATGACGTCGAGGATCTCGTCCGGGCCGATCACTCCGCCGGCGGGGTTGAACTGCGCCTTGAGCAGCTGCTCGTTGACCACGCGCTGCACCGCGGACTGCGTCTTGCCGAGGTGGTAGACGTCGTCGTGCTGGGCGAGCCAGCCGAACCAGATGAGGATGTTCTTGTCGAACGCGACGTCCTGGTTCAGGTTGTCGCCGTACCAGACACCGCGCGGGTCGACCGTCGAGTCGAGCACCATCCGGCGCACGTTCTGCGGGTACAGCGAGCCGTACACCTGGCCGAGGTAGGTGCCGTAGGAGTAGCCGTAGAAGTTCAGCTGCTTCTGGCCGAGCGCCTTCCGGAGGGAGTCCATGTCCTTGACCGTGTCGGTCGTCTTCATGTTCTCCAGCAGGGCCTTCGAGTTGTTCTTCGCGCACGCGTCGGCGTAGCCCTTGGCGCGGCCGAGCCAGGTCCGCTCGAGCTGCGGGGTCAAGGGCACGTACTGCGGCCGGTCGTAGTCCATGTAGTTCGGGTCGCAGCTCAACGCGGGCTTGCTCGCGCCGACACCGCGCGGGTCGAAGCCGATCCAGTCGTAGGCGTCGCCGGCGTGGTTCGGGACGCGCGGACCGCGCGTCGCCAGCAGCAGGCCCGAGCCGCCGGGACCACCCGGGTTGGTCAGCATGACGCCCTGGTACTGCGCGTCGGCGACCTTGTGCTTGACGCGGCTGACGGCGAGCTGGACCTGCTCGCCGCGGGGCTTCGAGTAGTCGAGCGGCACCCCCAGGTACCCGCATTCGGCGCCGGCGGTGACGAGCGTGGGATCGGTACACGGCCCCCAGGCGATCGTCCCGGCCGCCGGTGCGGGCGCCGCGGACGCGGCCGGCGCGGCCACGAGCGCGGACGCCACCGCGGCGGCGACCACCGCGGCGACGGTCACCACGGAAGAAATGGCACGTCTCACTGTTTTCTCCCTTTCGGCTACGGCTTCGAGCGGCTGAACCCTAGACCCGCCGGCGGCCTCCGGGGACCGCAAACGGGGAGGGTGACCGCGAATGCCCTACGAAAGGCGGAAATCGGATACGCCGGTCCGGCGGTGCCGCCCGGCCGGGCGGCACCGTCCGATGTGGACGGTGCGGCCGGTCCGTGGCCGATCAGGCGTGCCGCTGGACGAACGCCTCGATCAGCTGCTGCCGCTCGGCCGAGGTCGCCCGCTCCAGCTCGACCGTGTCGCCGTCGATCGTCATCGTGATCTTGTGGCGGCCCGCCTGGCGGCCCAGCCACTCGCGCAGCGTCTCGACCAGGCCGGGGAACACGCCGCCCGCCGCGCTGAACGCCACCAGCAGCGAGCCGACCGTCACCGGGTCGGCCGCCTTCGCGCCGTCCGGCAGCTCACCCGGCACCGCCCGCAGCTCGACGTCGAGCTCACCCAGCTCCGCACGCAGGCGCCGGGCGAGCCGGTCGAGCTCCTCCGCGTCGGCGTCCGCCGCTTCGAGGCGAAGCACCGCCCGCCGCGTGTCCGGTTCGGTCATGCGCGCCATGGTGCGCCCCGGAACGAGCGTGGGCAAGGCCCCGATCAGGCACGGATCTCGTTGAGGTAGTTGTAGATCGTGTAGCGCGTGACGTCGAGGCGCCCGGCCAGGTGGTCGACCGCGTCCTTGATGAGGAAATAACCGGCTTCGTCGAGCTCCCGGACCACCGCCGCCTTGTGCCGCTTCTTCATGAGGTCCACCGGGATCCCGGCCTTGGTCACCGCCCGGTCGACGAGGAACCGCTGCAGGCTGTCGACGTCCGGGGGGAAAGTCTCCGGCTCGCCGTTGCCGCCCGCCGATGCCGACGCGTCCACGCTGTTGACGCACAAGCAGCCGACCGCGACCCCGTCCGCGTCGCGCAGGAACAGCGTCGACGAACGGATCGCGCGGCCGTCCGGGCCGTGCGTGCGGTAGTTCGTCAGGTCCTGGGTCGTGCCGCGGCGGACCAGGCCGAGCAGCAGGTCGGTCATCGGCCCGCCGACGCTGCGGCCGGTGAGGTCGCCCGCGATCGCGACGATCGAGTCCGGCAGCCGGCTGAGGTCGTGCAGCAGCACCTCGTTGCCCGGCCCGAGCATCGCGGCGAGCCCCGGGATCGCCGGCACCAGCGCGGTCAGCACCTCGTGCGTGGTCGCGCCGGCCGCCGGGACGGCCAGCGGTTCGCGCGGCTTGGTCAGCGTCTCCAACGCCTCGCGCAGCAGATCCGCGGCCGCCGCCGGGGTCGACGCGTGCGGCGACAACCGGACGTGCTCGGGCCGCACGGTCGCCGCGATCCCGGCGGTGGCCAGCGCCGCGCCGACCTGCTCGGCCGGGTGGCCGGGCAGCGTGAACGCCAGGATTCCCGCGCGCCGTTCGGTCGCCGACACGACCTCGGCGCCGCAGGACGCCAGCACCTCCTCGAAGGACGCGATCCGCTCGGCGATCCGCGCCGCGATGGCGCCGACGCCCGCGTCCTCGACGAGTTCGAGGGCCTCGGCGAACGCGCCGGACGTGATGGGGCTGAGGTTGGAGATGGACCAGGCCTGGGCGGTGGCGTCGGGCGGGTGGATCTCGTCGTCGAACAGGCCCGGGTCGCGGGCGCCGGTCCAGCCGGAGAACACCGGATCCATCCGCTCCAAAGCGCGGTCGGACAGCACCGCGAAGCCGGTCCCCCAGCCCGCGCGCAGCCACTTCTGCCCGCCGACGACCAGGACGTCGGCGACCTCCCACGGTTCCTCGACCACGCCGAAGCCCTGGATGCCGTCGACGACCAGCAGCCGGTCGCCGACGACGTCGCGCAGCGCCGCGAGGTCGGCGCGGAAGCCGGTGCGGAAGTCGACCGCGCTGACGGTGACCGTCGTGATCTCCGGAGTCAGTGCCTCGGCGACCCGCGAAGGCGTCACGTAACCGCCGGTCAGACGCCGTACGCGCAGCCGGCCGGCCTGTTCGGCCCGTGCCCACGGGTAGGTGTTGGCGGGGAACTCGGCGGCCGACACCAGGACGTCACCGCTGCTGTGGAACGCGGCCTGGAACAACCCGAGACTGGTGTTGGGCAGCAGGACGGTGTGGTCGGTGTCCGAGCCGGACAGCCGCGCGGCGGCCGCCTTGGCGCGGATCTCCTGCCGCATCAGCTCGTCCACAGTGGACGGACCGGCCGTGGTGGCCTGGTCGAGCAGGGCGGCCGTCGTGTCGAGCACCGCGTGCGACGGCGGGCCGAACCGGGCGAAGTCGAGGTAGCCGGCGGGCTCGTCGAACTGGAGCAGGTACCGGGGCGAAATCCGCGTCACGCGAGGATCCTCGCCAGGAACTGCCGGGTGCGCTCGTGCTTCGGCGCGCTCAGCACCTCCGACGGCGGCCCGGTCTCGACGACCGCGCCGTCGGCCAGGAACACCACCTCGTCGGCGGCTTCCGCGGCGAAGCTCATCTCGTGCGTCACGACGACCATCGTCATCCCCTCCCCCGCCAACGTACTCATCACTTCCAGCACCTCCCCGACCAGCTCGGGGTCCAGCGCCGACGTCGGCTCGTCGAACAGCATCAGCTTCGGTTTCATCGCCAGCGACCGCGCGATCGCGACGCGCTGCTGCTGCCCGCCGGACAGCTGCGCCGGGTAGGCGTCGCCGCGGTGCCCGAGGCCGACGCGGTCCAGCAGCTCCAGCCCCTGCTTGCGGGCTTCGTCCGGCTTGAGGCCGAGCACCCGGATCGGGCCCTCGACGACGTTCTCCAGCGCCGTCCGGTGCGCGAACAGGTTGAACCGCTGGAACACCATGCCGATGTCCCGGCGCTGGCGGGCGACGTCGCGTTCGCGCAGCTCGTACAGCTTGCCGCCGCGCTGCCGGAAGCCGATCGCCTCGCCGTCGACCCAGATCTGGCCGGCGTCGATCGTCTCGAGGTGGTTGATGCAGCGCAGGAACGTGCTCTTCCCGGCGCCGGACGGGCCGAGCAGGCAGACGACCTGTCCCTTGTGGACTTCGAGGTCGATGCCGCCGAGGACTTCGGTGTGCCCGTAGGACTTCTTGACGCCGACGGCGCGCAGCAGCGGCTCAGACACGGGCACTCCTCACCAGCGGCACGCCGCGCAACGCCTTGCCCGCGCGGGAAAGCGGTCCCCGGTCGGCCTGCCCGAACGAACGTTCCAGGTAGTGCTGGCCGACCCCGGCGACGGTCACCACGACCATGTACCAGACGGCCGCGGCCAGCAGCGTCTCCATGACCAGCAGGTTGTTCGACGAGATGTTGTTGGCCGCGTGGATCAGCTCGGTCACGCCGATCACCGACGCCATCGAGGTGCCCTTGAGCATGTTGATGAAGTCGTTGCCGGTCGGCGGGATGATCACGCGCATCGCCTGCGGCAGCACGACCCGGCGCAGCGTCGCGGCCGGCGTCATGCCGATCGACTTCGCCGCTTCGGTCTGCCCGCTGTCGACGCTGTTCAGCCCGGCCCGGACGATCTCGGCCATGTACGCGCTCTCGTTGAGCGCCAGGCCGAGGAACGCGGCGGTGAACGCGCTGATCAGCACGTTCGTCTGCTCGTGGACCAGGAACGGGATGTCGATGACCGGGAAGACGAGCGCCAGGTTGTACCAGAGGAGGATCTGCAGCAGCACCGGCAGGCCGCGGAAGATCCAGATGTAGCCGGCGGCGAACCACCGGGCGACCGGGTTGGCGCTGCGCCGCAGCAGGGCGATGACGACGCCCAGCACGATCGCGACGCCCTGCGACAGCACGGCCAGCACGACCGTGTTGAGCAGGCCGGTCGCCATCACCTTGAAGAAGACGAAGTCCGGGACCTGGCTCCACGCGATCTGCGCGTTGCCGAGCGCGATGCCCAGCAGCACCAGCAGGGCCAGGATGATCGCGGCGGCGACCCAGCGTCCCCAGTGCCTCAGCCGGACGATGGGCAGCGGTTCAGCCGGGTCAGGAGCCGCCATTGACCGCGGCCTCCTTGATGGCGCCCTGCTCGACACCCCACGCCTGGAGGATCTTGCCGTACGTGCCGTCGCTGATCAGGGCCTGCAGCGCCTTCTGCACGGAGTCGCGCAGCGCCGTGTTGGTCTTGTTGACGCCGATGCCGTACGGCCCGCCCTCGATCGGCTCGCCGGGGACGACCTCGAAGAACTTGCCGTCACCGGCGGTCCGGGAGATGTAGACGGCGCTGGGCAGGTCGTTGAGGATCGCCGCGACGCGGCCGGTGCGCAGCTGGTTCTGGTTCTGGTTGTCGCTGTCGGTCGCGGTGACGGTGACCGCGGGCTTGCCGGCCTGCGTGCACTTGGTGCTCTGCGCCTCGGCGAACTTCTGGTGGCTGGTGCCCTGCACTACGGCGACGTTCTTGCCGCAGAGCGCGTCCGGTCCGGTGATGCTGTCCGGATTGCCCTTGCGGATCATGATCGTGATGCCCGAGGTGAAGTAGTCGACGAAGTCGATCTGCGCCTGGCGGGCCTTGGTGTCGTTCATGCCGGCCATGGTCAGGTCGATGCGGCCGGACTGGAGGCTGGTGATGAGCGAGCCGAACGCCATGTCCTGGTGGGACACGGCGACGCCGAGCTTGGCGGCGATCGCCTTGGCGAGGTCGACCTCGTAGCCGATCGGGGTCTTGCCGTCGGCGGCGTAGAAGTTGTTGGGCGCGGACTGCAGGTTCGACGCCAGGTGCAGGCCCGCTTGCTTGACGTTGTCCGGCAGGGCGGCGTTGAGCTGGGCGTCCTTCTGCACGCCCTGGACGATCGCCGCGGTGTCCGGGATCCCGGACGCGGGCGCGCCGGCGGCCTGCGACGTCCCGCCGGCGCCGTCCGGACCACCACCACAGGCCGTCACGAGGACGGCCAGGCTCGCGAGCAGCACTGCCTGTGCGGCACGGGAACGGGACATAACGGACCTCCACTGTTCGGCTGGCGGGAACGGTACAACTCGTTGTTGAAGAGGTCAACTCCCTGTTGAAATCTGAACCGGTGCTAGCTTGCGCGCATGAGCCTGCGGATCGGCATCCTCGGGGCGGCCCGCATCGCCCCCGCTGCCCTGGTCAAGCCCGCTTCTTCCCACTCCGAAGTGGACGTCGTGGCGATCGCGGCGCGTTCCCTCGAGCGCGCGCAAGCGTTTGCGACCCGGCACGGCATCCCGCGGACGCACTCGTCCTACGAAGCGCTGCTCGCCGATCCGGACATCGACGCGGTGTACAACCCGCTGCCGAACGGCCTGCACGGCCGGTGGACCCGGGCGGCGCTGGAGGCGGGCAAGCACGTGCTGTGCGAGAAGCCGTTCACGGCCAACGCGGCGGAGGCGCGCGAGATCGCCCGGGTGGCCGAAGCTTCCGGCCGCGTCGTGATGGAGGCGTTCCACTACCGCTACCACCCCCTGGCGCTGCGGGTGGAGGAGCTCGTGGCATCGGGCGAACTGGGGACGCTCGAGCGCGTCGAGACGGCGTTGAGCTTCCCGCTGCCGAAGTTCTCGGACATCCGCTACGACTACGCATTGGCGGGCGGCGCGACGATGGACGCGGGCTGCTACGCGGTCCACATGGCCCGGACGTTCGGCGGCGGCGAGACCCCTTCGGTGGTTTCGGCTTCCGCGAAGCTGCGTTCGTCCCGCGTCGACCGGGCTATGACGGCGGAGCTGAAGTTCCCGTCGGGCCACACGGGCCGGGTGGAGTGCTCGATGTGGTCGTCTTCGGTCTTGAAGATCAGCGCGAAGGTGATCGGGTCGCGCGGGTCGATCAGCGTGGTCAACCCGCTGATGCCACAGGCGTACCACCGGTTCTCGGTCCGCATCGGCGACGAGCGGCGCACGGAGAAGTTCCCCCGCCGGGCAACGTACGCGTACCAACTGGACGCGTTCGCGGCGGCAGTCCTGCGAGGCGAACCGGTGAAAACCTCACCGGCCGACGCGATCGAAACGATGACCGTGATCGACGAGATCTACCGCGCCGCGGGACTGCCGCTGCGCGAACCCAGCTGAGCCCGCACGTCGGCGAGGGCGAAGCCGAGCAGGTTGAGACCCCGCCAAGCGCGCGGCTTCTCCGCCCGCGGATCGTCCACCGCGAGACCGATACCCCAGACGCGGTCGACCGGGCTCGCCTCGACCAGCACTCGTTCCCCGGTGCCGGCCAGGTACCGGCGCAGGTCGGGGTTCTGGGCGAACTTGGCGGCGTTCCCGTCGACCACGATGTCGTAGCGGTGAGCCACCCAAGCCTCTTCGTCGAACCCGCGCACCCGGCGGCCGAAGTCCTTGGCCTGCTTCGGGTGCACCGCGGTCAGCACCTGCGCCGCGACCTCTTCGTCGCCGAAGAGCCGCGCCTTGCGCCACATCATGTAGTGCTCGGCGGTGGCGAACCGGACCCCGTCGACCTCGAACGGCGACGGCCACCACTGACTGAAGCACCCGGCACCCACCCCGCCACCACGCGGCGGCCGGTGGCCCCAGAAGTACACGTACTTGAACCGCCGGCCCGCGTCGAGAGCGCGGGTCAGCTCCTCGACACTGCGCGGGCTACCGGTCATGGCGCCAGTCTCACGCACCAGGCCCTCGCCCCGCGCCCCATTTTCCGGCGGCTCCGAAAGCCGTGAATGTCGCATTGAGGGACTCCAAGTCCCTCAATGCGACATTCACGGACTTGCGACCCCCTACGCCGCCACGTAGTTGCCGGACAGGATCAGCAGTACCTGGACCGTGATGCCGGTCCCGTAGTAGTCCGTCGAGTCCGGAGTCCACGACGAGACCGCCGTCCACAGCTTGTCGAGCCACGCCTGGCTGCCCGGGTCCGTCATCGCCGCCACCGCGAACGGGGCGGTGAAGCACGGGTGCTGACCACTCTCGGTCTTCGTGCCCGACAGCGAGTAGCCGCTCTGGATCTTCGCCGGGTCACCGCCCGTCGCGGACTTGATCCACGCGTTCATCTTGCGGACCTGCGCCGCGGCCGCGCTGCCGGAGAACGAGATCGCGTCCGCGCCCAGGCGCCACGGGTCGCGGCAGGCGTTCCAGCTGTACTTGCCGTCGTACGGGCCCTCGAGGAACTCCGCCGGCGCCGGCTTCGGCGTCGAGTTCGTGTTGACGACGAAGTCCGGCAGCAGTCCGGTGTTCGGCGCGTACTGGGACTGCAGCTGGCTCACCGCTGTCTCCGAACGAGTCCGCACCGAGTCCCAGAAGCTGTCGCCGGTCGCCTTCGCGAACGCCCGCAGGTGCCCGGGCATCCAGTCGGACGAGCGCGAGCTGTTCTTGTACTCCGCGTCGTTGCCCCAGTCACCCAGCAGCGTGAACTTCGTGGTGCCGTTGACCTCGGACTTCTTGATCGCGTTGATGATCCGGACGGCCTCGGCCTTGTAGTTGACCGAGCCCGCGCTGCCCCACTTCTGGTCCGCGATCAGGAGGCCGTACGCGATTTCGAGGTCGCCGTCGGTGGCGGAGTCGCTGCCGTTGACGCTCTTGCAGTTCGAATCCTGCTCAGCCGCGTGCAGGTCCTTGTTGTTGACCGACGGGTGGGCCTTCACGAACTTCAGGATCCCGTCGACGATCGAGCGGGCCTGCGTGTCCTTGCCGGCCATCATCGCCGAGATCGTCAGGCCGTAGCCCTCCCCCTCGGCGACGAACGAGTGGTCGGCGTCCTTCGACAGCACCGCGTAGGTGCCGCTGCCGCACTTGGTCGTCAGGAAGTTCTTCTTCCAGAAGTCGTAGTACTTCTGCAGCGCCTGGTCCTGCGTGGCCTGCGAGACGGACGGCCGCAGCGTCCCCGGCACGTACGGGGTACCGGCCGCCGACGCGCTCGCGGGCACGCTCAACAGCCCGGCGGCCAGGGCGGCCGTGGCCACCACCGCCCGGACGATCTTCTTCATGAATCCTCCGACATCGTTGGCTGCGGCGATGGCGGTTCAGAGCGTGACAGACGGTTCAAGACCAGGTCAAGACCGTTAGGAAACTTTCCTTACAATGACCGTGAGTGGCCTCACGACCGTCCGGGCACCCGGACGGACTAGCGTGGCGGACATGATGATCGACCGCGGCGCGGACTTCCGCGCCTTCTGGACCGAGCGCCGCCTGGCCACCCTGACGACGGTCCGGCCGGACGGCACCCCGCACGTCGTCGCGGTCGGCGTGACCGTGGACTTCGACGCCGGGCTCGCCCGCGTCATCACGTTCTCGTCGTCGGTCAAGGCCCGGCTGATCCGCGCCGCCGGCTCCGCCGGCGTCCCGGTCGCGGTCTGCCAGCTCGAAGGCCCGAAGTGGTCCACTTTGGAGGGACGCGCGATCCTGCGCGACGACCCGGACTCGGTGCGGGACGCGGAAAACCGCTACGCCGCGCGCTACCGGCAGCCCAAGCCGAACCCGCAGCGGGTGGTCCTGGAGATCGCGGTGAGCCGGATCCTCGGCAACGCCTGACTCCCCTAACCCCCGGACACGCCGGGGACGGCGGCCCGCCGCTCCAGCCACCGCAAGATCACCTGGTTCGTCTCGGCCGGCTTTTCCTGCTGGATCCAGTGACCGCAGTCCAGGCTCGTCACTTCCACGTCGGGCACGAACTCTTCCAGCCGTGCCGACCTCAGGACCGGGTCACGGTCGCCGTAGACCATGAGCGCGGGCTGCCGGACGACCGGGTCCACGTCGGCCAGCAGGCGCCAGTTGCGGTCGAGGTTCCGGTACCAGTTGATGCTGCTCGTGAAGCCCGTCGACTCGAAGGCGGAGACGAAGACGGCCAGTTCGCGGTCGCTCATGACGGGCTCGCCGAGGGGTGTCTCCGCCCGGGCGAGCTCGATCATCGCCATCCCCGGCCGAGGCGGTTCCGGGGGCTGGTTCTTCCGGAACACGTTGCGCAGGAACCGGGCCGGGTGCCGGTCGAGCACGGCGTCCGCGACGCCCGGCTGCCGGTTGAAGTGGACGAAGTAGAAGTCCCCGCCGAGTACGGCCTCCATGGATTCGATCCAGGGCGTCTCTCCGCGCGCCTGGTAGGGCAGGCTCAGCGCCACCACGCCGTTCACCCGCTTCGGGTGCAGCAAGGTCAGGCCCCAGACGACGAAGGCGCCCCAGTCGTGGCCGACGAAGGTGGCGTCCTCGTAGCCGTAGTGATCGAGGAGTGCGACGAGGTCACCCGACAGGTGCTCGATGTCGTAGTCCGTCACTTCGGCCGGACACGACGAGTTGCCGTAGCCCCGCTGGTTCGGGACGATCACGTGGTAGCCCGCCGCGGCCAGGGCCGGCACTTGGTGGCGCCAGGAAAAGGCGTGCTCCGGCCAGCCGTGACAGAGCACGATGGGCTTTCCCGCGTTCTCCCGGCCCGCTTCGAAGACCTCGAGTTCCACACCGTTGACGGAGACAAGGGTGGGTTCCGGGAAGTCGGTCGGATCGACCATGGCGTTTCCTCTCTGTCGTTCGGCGCGTCCGCGACGGCCGATGCGGTCAGGTCGCCATCGTGCCGACCGAAACAGGTCATCCCGTAACCGGTTTCCTGTGGGAGTGTGGGCGGTGTGCGAGCCGACCGGCTGATGGCCGTCCTTCTGCTGCTGCAACAGCGCGAACAGCTGACGGCAGCCGACGTCGCGCGGGAGCTGGAGGTGTCCGAGCGCACCGCCCGCCGTGACTTCGACGCCCTGGCCATGGCCGGCGTGCCCGTCTACTCGATCCAGGGCCGGGGCGGCGGCTGGCGCCTCGTGGGCGGCGCGCGCACCGACCTGTCCGGGCTGACCGCGGGCGAGGCGCGCGCCCTGTTCCTGGTCGCCGGCCCGGCCTCGGCCGCGACGCCGGCCGTGAAAGCGGCGCTGCGCAAGCTCGTGCGGGCCCTGCCGGAGCCTTTCCGGGGGCCGGCCGAGGCGGCGGCCGCGTCGCTGGTCATGGACCCGCAACGGTGGGGGTCGAGCCGGGTCGAGCACCGGCCGCCGCCTCGCTTCCTCGACGAGCTGCAGGACGCGGTGATCCGCGGTGTCCAGGTGCGGCTCGGCTACGTCGACAGCACCGGCGCCGAAACCGGGAGGACCGTCCACCCGCTGGGCATCGTCGCCAAAGGCCCGTTGTGGTACCTGGTCTGCGGCACCGAAGCGGGCCGGCGGACCTTCCGGATCGACCGCGTGTCGTCCGCCGACCCGACCGGCGATCCCGTGCACCGGCCCGGCGGGTTCGACCTCGCCGAGAGCTGGCGCGAAATCGCCGACGAGGTCGACCGCCGGCGGACGCCCCTCGAGATCCAGGCGACCTGCACGGTCAGCGGGATGGCCCGGCTCCGGATGGTGCTCGGCGACCGGCTCGAGGTCGGCGGCTCCACGACCGACGGCCGCATCGAGGTCGTGATCCGCGGCTACAACGAGTACGCGCTCGCCGGCGAGCTCGCCGGCCTCGTCGAATGGCTCGAGGTGACCGGCCCCGCGGGTGTGCGAGACCGCCTGGCCTCGATCGGCGGCGCACTCGTCGAGCGGTACGGCTGAGACGGCCTTCAGAGGCCTGTACGCCGACCCGCGCGGGCGTGCACCAGCCGCGTGTACTCCGCCAGCAGGGTCGCCAGCTCGCTGTGCTCCCCCGCCGACGCCAGCTGCTGGTGCCCCACCAGCACCGCCATACCCAGGGACGTGAGCGTCCGCGCGAGGTCGCGGTCGCCGACGATGCCCTTGACCGCCCGGCCGACCGTCCGCAGCCGCGCGGAGTCCACGCGCTTCTGCGCCGCTCGCACGGTTTCGTCGTTCGCCGCCCACGCGCGGATGGCGGCCTCGGCTTCGTGCGGCAGCCCGAGCGTCAGGTCCATCAGCGCGGCGAAGTCCGCCGACGGGCCGCCGCTGCCGAAGTTGCGTTCGCGCAGGATGAGCACCTGCCGGTTCTCCCAGTGGTCCAGGAGCTGCTCCACGAAGCCCGGCCAGCCGCCGAAGTGGTGGTAGAACGATCCGCTCGTCACGCCGAGGTCGCGGCACAGCCGGCCGACGTTCAGCTCGGTGAACCCGTGTTCCGCCAGCACGTCCAGCGCGGCCGCGAAGTACGCCTGCCGCCTGACCGGGGGCATCAGACGTTCCGGTCCCGGTCCCGCCAGTACGGTTCGCGCAGCGAGCGCTTGAGGATCTTGCCGGTCGCGTTGCGCGGCAACGCTTCCACGACGTCGACGCTGCGCGGGCACTTGTAGTGGGCCAGGCGCTCGCGGCAGAACTCCATCAGCTTGTCGGCGTCGACCTGGTCCCCGGCGACGACGGCCTTGACCTGCTCGCCCCACCGGTCGTCCGGCACGCCGATCACGGCGACCTCGGCCACGCCGGGGAACTCCGCGACGACGCGCTCGACCTCGGGCGAGTAGACGTTCTCGCCGCCGGTGATGATCATGTCCTTGACGCGGTCCTCGAGGAAGAGGAACCCGCCGTCGTCGAGGCGGCCGACGTCGCCGGTGCGCACCCAGCCGTCCACTATGGTCTCCGCGGTCGCCTCCGGCTTGCCGAGGTAGCCGGCCATCCGCTGCTCGGTGCGGATCCAGACCTCGCCGGTGGCGCTGTCTTCGAGGGTCACCGGGTCGACGATCCGGATGTCCACACCGGACAGTGCGGTGCCCGCCGACGCCAGCCGCTCGGGACGCGAGGCGTCCCGGTGCGCGTCCGGATCGAGCGCGGTGACCGCACCGGACAGCTCGGTCATGCCGTAGACCTGCGCGAACTTGACGTCCGGCCAGGCGGCGAGCACCGTGCGCAGCAACGGGAGCGGCATCGGCGAAGCGCCGTAGCAGAGGTACTTCAGCCGGGAGAACGCCTTGAGCGCGGCCTCGCCGGCCTGCGCGATCCCGGCGACCACGGCGGGCACCAGGAAGGCGTGCGTGATCCCGGCTTGCAACGCCGCGAACAGCGACGCCGCGTCCGGCTCGCGGGTCAGATAGGACGGCTCGCCGTAGAGGAAACCGGAAACGGCGTAGCAGCTGCCGCCGACGTGGAACAGCGGCATCGCGACGAGGTTGACGTCGCCCGGGCCGATCGGGAACGCGGTGCCCGCGGCGAGGCCGTGGGCGATGACGCTGCGGTGCGTGAGCACCGCGCCCTTCGGGAAGCCGGTGGTGCCGCTGGTGTACATGATCAGGACACCGTCGTCTTCGTCGAGCGCGGACCCGGTGTACGGCTCGGCGCCCGTCAGGAACGGCTCGTACTCGTCCTGGTCCCCGCCGACGACGATCACGCGTTCCAGCGCGGGCAGGCGGTCGCGGACCGCGTCGAGGGCGGGCACGAGCTCGGCGCCGACGAAGACCACCTTCGCGCCCGCGTCCGCGAGGACGTACGCCAGTTCGTCGCCGGAAAGCCGCCAGTTGACCACCGCGTTCGCGGCACCGACGCCGGCCGCCGCGAAGGTCGTCTCCAGGCAGGCGGGGTGGTTCTTGTCGACGAAGGCGACCCGGTCGCCGCGGGTGACCCCGGCGCCCGCGAGCGCACCCGACAGCCGGCGGACCCGCTCGTCGAACTCCGCCCAGGTCCAGGACCGGTCGCCGAAGATCAGCGCCGTGTCACCGGATCGTTCGCGCGCCCAATGGGCCAGGAGCTCGCCGAACAGCCGGACCCGGGGGCGGACGTCTTCGGGCATGGCGGTGCTCCTTCGGCCGGCGCTGGACCATAGACCGCTCTATGGTGCGGCGCGGCCCGCCGGGCGTCAATACCGGACAGGGATGACCGGAACGCCCGGTCTGCCCGTTTGTTCTTGCCGTGTCAGGCGCCGAACCGGCGGCGGGCGGTCTCGATGTCCCCGAGGTACCGCTGCGTCCAGCCGCACATCGCGTCGACGGTCGCGCGCAGCCCCTGCCCCGGTTCGGTGAGGGTGTACTCGACCCGCGGCGGCACCGTCGGGTGCACCTCGCGCTCGATGAGCCCGTTGCGCTCCAGCATGCGCAGGTTCTGGGTGAGCATCTTGTGGCTGATGCCCTCGACCGCGTCCCGCACTTCGCTGAAGCGGAGGGTGCCGTCGCCGATCGTCTCGATGATCAGCAACGCCCACTTGTTGGCGACGTCCGAGAAGATCTCGCGCGCGAGGGAATCCGCCCGCGAAAGGTCCGCGTCCTGCTTGGTCACCATCTGGTTCCCCCGTCACCGAAAAGTGCCTTCTTCCGTACCGCCCGGCACTCTCCTACGGTTCCTGGGTAACCACAAGAGACCACGGAGGAAAAGTGGCTGTCACCCTGGTGAATCCCCGCGAGCTGCCCGAGATCGACGTCTACCACCAGGTGTCGATCGCGTCCGGGACGAAGCTGGTGTTCGTCGCCGGGCAGGTCGCCTGGGACACCGAACCCGACCTCGCCGCGCAGGTCGAGCAGTGCTACGTCAACGTCGGCGCGGCCCTGGCCGCGGCCGGCGGTTCGTTCGACGACGTCGTGAAACTGACCTGCTACGTCGTCGACTGGACGCCGGACAAGATGCCCGCGCTCCTCGACGGGATCGCCCGGGGCAGCACGAAACTGGGGACCACCGCGAAACCGCCCGCCAGCCTCATCGGCGTGGCCGCGCTCGACGTCCCCGAGCACCTCGTCGAGGTCGAAGTCACCGCGGTGCTCTAGGCGAACAGCGAGAGCAGCCCCTCGGTCGAGCGCACCACGACGTGGGCCGCGGTGCGTTCGGCGTGGGGCCGGTCCGGCCGTTCCGCCTCGTGCCGCCAGCGCCGCAGCGCGTCCAGGCCCGCGTCGTAGATGTCGCCCGGGTCCGCGTCCGGTTCCAGGTTCAGGCGGTCGGCCGGGGACGTGCCCTGGGCCCCCAGCAACCTGACCGCCTCCCCCGCCGGCTCGCCGGACAGCGCCGTGCGGCCGCCGCGGATGTCGGCGATCAGGCGCAGCTCGCGGAAGTCGTGCGCGGCCGCCGCGAACCGCTCCACCCGGGACACCAGCCGGTCGCCGCCCGGGCGGGGCTGCGCCGCCAGCAGCGCCTCCAGCCGGATGATCGCCGTGCGGGCCTTCAACGCCTCGGCCCGCGCCACGATGCACCCGGCGAGGGTGTCCCGCAGCTCGCCGAGACCGCTGCGGCGGAGCAGCTCCGCCGACAGCTTGACGCGGTCGTCGCAGCCCGTGCGGATCAGCGTCAGCGCCAGGCGGACGCCGAACATCCCGAACCGCACGACCAGCGACCGCCGCGTCTCGACCGGGATCGGGCCGGGGAACGCGGGATCCGTGAACGAATCCACCGAAAGCACGTGCCGTTCCAGCTCTTCGCGCGGCACTGCGGCGAAGGCCGCCAGGAGGTCGAACTCGTCGTCGCGCAGGGACCGGCCGCCGTAGGCCAGCTGCCCGGCGACGGCGATGACGCCCAGGAAACCCGTGCACAGCGGGTCTTCGCGCCAAGCCCGGCGGGCGAGCTGCTTCGCGGTCAGCAACGCGTCGATGCGGCCCGCGCCGACCTCGTCGGCCCGCGACAGCACCAGGACCGAGTTGACCGCGCTCTGCCGCGCGAACGCCGAGCCACCCGGCGGATGAGCCGCCGAGAGCTCGTCCGGTTCGAGGTGGCGCACGAGCCGGACCGTCGCGTCCGGGAGGTCGTCGGCCGGGCCGGGATCGTCCAGCAGGACGAGGTCGCGCAGTGCGCGCGTCGGCCATTCGCCCAGCGCGGCGGCGAGCGTCGTCTTGCCCGACGACGGCGCCCCGGTGAACCCGACGCGCAGCGGCTGCTCCAGCCGGTTCAAGCAATCGTGCAAGACCGCCGAAGCACGCGGGTCGTCGCGGTAGAGGCCCGCCGCGGCGTGCAGCAGGTCGCGGACATCCTGCGTCACGCCGAAAGCTCCCTCGGCTTCCGCCCGGCGATCGTGCCGAGCTCGCCCGCGCGCTGGTGCAGCCCGGCCAGGCGGTCGATCTCCCGGCGGATGTGCCCGGTCTTGCGCTCGCGCTCGGCGGTGCCGGCCACGATCATCTCGCGCTCGCGCGTCAGCTCGTCCGCCAGGTCCTCGGCCAGTCCGGTGAAGTGGTCGCGCAGCCGCCGCTGGACGATGCGGATCCCGTCGCGGAACTCCTTGCTGTAGCGCAGGAAGACGTCGTCGACGTGGCGTTGCGCGGCCTGCTTGGCGACGGCCTGCCGCCGCTGCAGCCGCATCCCGCCCTCGTCGCGGATCGTCTTCACCGCGAACGCCGCGCCGGCGCTGAGCGACACGGGGTTGATCAGCGGCAGGCCCAGCCACGGCAGGCTGGTGACCAGGCCGAACATCAGCACCCCGCCGTACGAGCCGCGCAGGCCGGTGAAGGCCTGCTGGCCGATCTTGAACTTCTCGATCTTCGGGCGCCGGACGTCGTCGAGGCGGTCGATGCCGGAACCGTCGAGCGGCAGTTCGGGCAGCGCGCGGTCGTACTGGGCGCCGAAGCACGCCGCGACCGCCTGCGCGGTCCACTGCGCCCGCTCGGCCAGCCACGCGTAGTTCGTTTCGACGGCATCGGCCAGGGTCTCGTCCAGCCACGACGCGAACTCGTCCCACACCTTGGCCGGGTCGCCCTCGTCGAAGGTCTGGTCGATGGTGGTGACGATCTTGCGCGTCCGCTCGCGCAGGTCGTACTCGACGTCACCGAGCAGGTCGGTGATCTCGTCGGAAAGCAGGTTCTGCCACCGGGTGTTCTGCCGCCGCAGGTCGTCGGCACGGCGTTGCGCGCGCTGCAGCAACGCGGCCTGCCCGAGCCCGGCGTCTTGGGCGGCGGTATCGACGCGGTCGCGCAGCGACTCCACGAGCTCCGCCGCCGCGGCACGCACGCCGACGGCGGCGAGCAGGGCGCGCGACTGCTCCGGCGGCCGCGCGGCCTGCTCGGCGATCCACGTGAGCAGTTCGGGAAAGCCCGACCGCGTGTTCAGCTCGGCGTCCCCGGTCTTCGCGGCGGCTTGGCGCACGACGGCCGAAACCGGCAGCACGGGCGCGTCGATCCCCGCTTCGGCGAGCATCCCGCGGTCGCGTTCGGCCACCGCGCGCCACCCGGGGGAAGCGTCGATCTTGGTGAGCGCCAGCACGACGTGCGGGCACCAGGTGCGGACGTGCCGGGCCAGCGCGAGCTCGGCGGCGCTGAGCGGCGCGGTCGCGTCGGAGACGAGGATCACGGCGTCGGCGTCGGCGAGCAGGTCGAGCGCGGCGGCGGTGCGCGGCGACCGCGGGTCGCCGACCGGCGGGGTGTCCACGAGGACGAGCCCGGCGGAGAGGAGTTCGCGCGGCACGCCTACCTCGACGCGGCTGAGCGTGCCGGCGGGCCGGGCGCCGAGCTCACCGGTGAGCCGGTCGACCGCGACGGGAGTCCGTTCGAGGGAGCGGCCGACCAGGGTGGCGGCGGGCTCGGGGGCGTAGCCGATTTCGGTGGGGACTTCGGGGGTCGGGGCGTCGCCGACCGCGCACACGGGCGCGTTCAGCACCGCGTTGAGCAGGTATCCTTTGCCCTGTTTGGGGAATCCGAGCACGCCGAGCCGGATCTGCCCCTCGGGGGCGTCACGACGTCTGCGGAGGCGCTCGGCGAGGTCGGCGCGGCCGTGCGTGCGGCACGCGTCCAACGTCTCGTTGAGCACTTCGAGCCAAGCCGGTGCGGTCACAGCGGACGAGTGTCCCCGGTTTACTCCCCGTGCGCACACCGGGTGCCCGTCCCGCGGCTGCACCCAGACCGCGGGACGGGCACCGGTAACCGGTTCGGGGATCAGTGCCCGAGGTGGATGTCGTTGTGACCGAGGTCGCCGACGTGGATGTTGCCCAGCGCGTTGTGGCTGAGGTTGTCGGTGACGCCCGAAACGACGTCGTGCACAGCGTCGACACCGTTGTTGCTGGCGATGTCGCCGACCGCGTTGTGGTCGACGCCGACCGCGCCCGTCACCGTGGTGACGGTGTTGTGGGTGATGTCGCCGACGGTGTTCTGGACAGCGCTGGTCAGGTCGCCGCCGACGTGCTTGACGTCGAGGTCGCCGACGTGCTTCAGCGTGCTGCCGAGGTCACCGACGTGGCTGGTGACGTCGCCGGCGGCGGTGCCGGTGACCGCACCGGCGAAGTCGCCGGTGCCGACGGTGGAGACCGCGTTGGTGACCGTGTGGCCGACCTCGCCGACCACGTTGTGGCCGTCGACCGCACCCGTGACCGCGCCGGTGACGGCGTTGCCGAGACCGCCGACCGAGCCCGCGTCGATGCTCTGCGCGAGGTCGCCGCCGAGGCCGAACGAGTTGGTGACGTCGCTCGCGATCGTGGTGACGCTGGCGGCGTTGTTGGTGATGTCGGTCACGCTGGAGAGCGGGTGGCCGAGGCCGCCCACCGCCGGCAGGCCGAGGTCGCCCACGCCCGGCAGCACGCCGCCGAGGTCGCCGACACCCGGGAGCTCCGGGACGGCCGGCAGGCCGAGGCCCGCGGTGAGGGCGGTGAGCTGGTCGATCGCACCCTGGATGCCGGAGGCGTCGGTGCCGACCGAGGTCAGGTCGCCGACGACGGGCAGGGCGCCGACGGCCGGGAGGCTGTCGACCGGGACGAAGTCGAGCACCAGCGGGATGACCTCGTGCACGTCGGCGGCGCTGACGTCGCCGAGACCGGCGGCAGCGAGGGCGCCCTGCGGGTCCGTCCCGAACGCCGCGAGGGCGGTCGGGTCGTTGAGCAGGTTCAGCGCGAAATCGTGCAACGTCTGCACGGAGTCCATGGGGTTTTCTCCTGATCCGGTGATTCGGGGGACGGCATCGGCCGCAAGGACCGCTGCTCCGTCATCAAGCTAGGGAGCCGGTCCCCCCACGCACATCGGGGATCACTCCGAGTTGCGGGTCAGTCAGCCGATAGGGGATCGATATGTCATCGTTAGGGAGTTAGGGGCTCATCCGAGACGCGCTCAGTTGGGTTAAATCCCTCCAGACCCTTGATTGACTAACCCGTCTGGGTGAGGATGCCCCGAGCCCTAGGGGGATTCGGTGCCCCCGATCGGCCCCCGCGAGGTGAGGAGGAAGCGCCGTTGCCCTACGTCCTCGGGATCGACGTGGCACAAGGGCGGACCCACGCCGCGACCTGCCGCCGTCTCGGCCCCGGCTGGGGCGAACCCGAACCGCTCTGGCTGGGTGACCGGACCCCGGCCGCCGCGTCCGCGCTGTTCCTGGACGACGAGGGGTACCTGCTCACCGGCGACGCGGCCGCGCAGGCGGGCGCCCGGGTCCCGTCCCGGCTGCTCACCGGCTTCCACCGGCGGATCGGCGACGACGTCCCGATGCTCGTCGAAGGCGAGGCGTTCCCGCCCGAGACGCTGACCACCGTGCTCGTCGAAAGCATCGCCGAGCACGCCGCGAACCAGTTCGGCGGCGCCCCGCAGCACCTGGTGCTGACCCACCCCGGCGACTGGGGCGGCTACCGCCGTGACGTGCTGCGCCGCGCCCTGGCCGACGCCGGGTTCACCGCGGTCACGCTGGTTCCCGGCTCGATCGCCGCACTCGGCGCGCACCTGCCCGTCCCCGGCCCCGGCGCCACCGCGGCCGGGGTCTGCGAGTTCGGCGCCGACGGCGTGAACGTCACGCTGGCCACGGCGACCGGCGCGAGCGGCTGGCAGCCGGCCGCGAGCGCCGAAGGCGTGGCCCCGGCCGCGGCACTCAGCACGCTCTTCGCCCTCGCGAGCGCGGCGTCGACGTCCCCCAAGGGACTCGCCGGCGTGGTGTTCTGCGGCGACGTCCCGCCGCACGCGCTGCCGGCCCGGCCGCCGTGCCCGGTGTTCGCGGGACCGGTTCCGCCGGCGACCACCGCCCTCGGCGCGGCCGCCGTCGCGGCGCTGCGCGTGGACCACCGGGGTGCCCCGCACGAACCCCCCACCGTCGAGACCACCCTGCTCCCCCAGGTGGACACGCTCGGTGACCTCGGCGAGCGCCCGCCCCGGCCGCCCGTCGACATCACGCCGTTCGAGCTGCCCGAAAAGAGCAGCCCGATGAACCTGTTCCGGCGGCGCCGCCCCCTCGCCGCCGCGGTCCTCGTGCTCGCCGCGGCCCTCTCGGCCGTCGTCATCACCGTCACCGCCCGCGAAGCCACCGCCGGCCCCGACTCCTCCTCCCCCGCCCCGAGCCACTGCGCCCCTTCCGGTGAAGGTCACTGTTGAACACTCTGCTTTCGCAGGCTTCCCCGTCTCGCACCGTCCCGGTGCACCCGGCGGCACGGCAGCTGCTGGACCAGGTCACGGCCGACCCGGCCGCGCCGCTGCGGCTGGCCGTCGTCGCGCCCGGCGGGTACGGCAAGAGCGTGCTGCTCGCCGCGCTCGACCGCTGCTACCGCGCGGCCGGCGTCGAGGCCCTGCTGGTCGACGACGCCGACCGGCTCGGTGCCGACCAGCTCGAGGAGCTGCTGACCGGCGCGGACGGGCCGATCGTCGTCGCGCACCGGCCGGCCGCGGTGTCGTCGAGCTGGACGCTGCTGCAGCTCGGCCCCCTGGGTGTCGAGGACATCGCCCGGCTGGTTTCGGCGGTGACGGGATCGCCCGCCGAGCCCGCGGCGGCGGCCGAGCTGCACGCGCGCAGCGGCGGGGTGCCACGGCTGGCCGAGCGGGAGCTGCTCGGGCGGATGGAGGACTTCCGGCCGGAGCTGGATGAGCTCGACGACGACGTCCTGCGCTACCTGATCGCGGCCGAAGCCGGGGCGGGGCGCAACCTCGACCTGCTGTGCGCGTTGCTCGACCGCACCCCCGACCAGCTGCCGGCGATCGTCGACGCCGCCCGCGCGACCGGGCTCCTCGGCCCGGACGACGCGCTGCTGCCGCTGGCCGCGGCCGCGGTCCGGGATTTCGGGCCGCCCGCGCGCCGGCTGACGACGGTACAGCGGCTCGTCGAGCTGCAGCTGGCGAACGGCCTCCCGGTGCTCGACCTGGCGCGCTCGCTGCTGGGCACGGGCAGCTCCGGCGCGTCCGCAGCGGCGGCGTTCGCCGCGGCGGCAGCGGAAGCCCTCCCGGCCGACGCACGGCTGGCGACCCGGCTGTTCGAGGCCGCGGCCGAAGCGGGCGACCGTTCCCCGGCGGTCACGGCGGGCTGGGCCCGCGCGACGGCGTTGTCGGGCGACCTCGACACGGCGCTGCGCCTCGGCGACGGAATGCTCGGCGCGGCCGACCCCGAAACCCGCGCGGCCGGGGCGGCGATCGCGGCCACGGTGCTGGCGCATCGGGGCGAGCTGGCGCGTAGTGCGGAGCTGTACCACTGGGCTTCGCGCAGCGCGGAGACTTTCGGCCTCCCCGGTGGGGCCGGGCTCCCTGGCGCCGGGCACCCTGGCGGCGCCGGGCACTCTGGCGGTGCGGGGCACCCTGGCAGCGCCGCGGACCCCGCGGGCGCCGGACTTTCCGGCAGCGCCGGGCACCACTCGGGGTCGGGGCTTTCCGCGGGCGCCGGGCTCCCGGGCAGCACCGGATTCCCCACCGGCACCAGGCTCCTCGGCGCGGGCACCTGGGCGGGCGCCGACGCGTTCGCCGCGATCGCGCTGGTCGGCACCGGCGACGTCGACGGCGCCCGGCGGCTCCTCGACGCCCCGGCGCCCGGCGTCGCCCCGACGTTGTTCGCCGGCGCGGCCACCCGGATGGCCCGCGGCATCGCCGATTCGGTGTCCGGCTGCGCGACGGAGACGTTGTCGACCCTGCTCGGCGCGGCGGCGATGCTCGAGCCGGCGCTGGGCGGCACGCTGCTGCCGGACAGCCCGGCGGCGCTGGCAGCGCTCGCCGCGCTCCACACGGGAGAGCTGGCGCTGGCGGAGCCGGTCCTGACCCGGGCGCTGGACGGCGGAATCGGCGGCGACCTGCTGTCGGCGCGGCACCGCCTGCTGCTGGGCTGGGTCGCGATGACGGCGGGCGACCTCGCGACGGCCGCCGAACACCGCGACGCCGTCGCCGGCCGCACGCTGGAGGCCCGCGACGAGCTGTTCTTCGCGACCCTGGAGCTCGGCTTGGCGCGCCGGGCCAGCGATCTGGTGGGGTTGCAGCGGTCGTGGCACCGCGCGTACCAGGCGTCGATGCGGCAGCAGACGGACCTGTTCACCCTGTTGCCGCTGGGCGAGCTGGCGATCGCGGCCGCCCGCACGGGTGCGTTCGCGAAGATTTCGGGTCAGCTGGAACGAGCCCACGCACTGCTGGCGCGTCTCGGCGAACCTCCACTGTGGACGGTATCGCTGGTGTGGCACGAGCTCCACGCGGCGATCACCCTGGAGGACGCGGACGCGGCGAAGGCGCACCTGGCGACGTTGGCGACGCACGCCCACTGCGGCCGTCACCCGAGCGCGCTCGCCACGGCGGCCCGCTGCTGGCTGTCGGTCCTGAGCGGAACGTTCGACCCGGACACGATCGCGGCGGCGGCGGCCGAGATGCACGACCTGGGCCTGCGCTGGGACGCGGCCCGCCTGGCCGGCCAGGCGGCGATCCGCACGTCCGACCGCAAGGCGATGGTCCAGCTGCTGGAGGCGGCCCGCCAGTTCCAGGGAACGGCGGCCCGCCGCGAGCCGGGAACCTCGGAGCCGGCGGCGGCCGGAACGGGCTTGGCGGCCTTGAGTGAGCGAGAGCTCGAGGTGGCCCGGCTGATCGTCGAGGGGCTGACGTACAAGCAGGCGGGTTCGAAGCTGTTCATTTCCGGGAAGACGGTGGAGCACCACATGGCCCGGATCAGGGGAAAGCTGGGAGCGGCGGACCGCAGGGAGCTGCTCGCGACGTTGAGGGAGCTGCTTTCCCGCCCGGACGCCCCCTGAGCGGCAGCCCCCTAGAGCAGCCCCCGCCCTCTCCGGGGGTCCGGCCCCGTCTCCAGTGTATCGGGGGTGGGCGACGAAACCTGCGGATGAGCGTGGCTCGGGCCGAGTTGTCCACATTGGTGCCGGGCTGTGGATGGCCTCGGTCAGTCGCGGCTGGGGCCGAACCTCTCCGTGCGGATGCGGTGCGGGTCGTGGCCCAGGGCGACCAGGATGTCCGCCGCCGTCTCGACGAAGCCGGTGGGGCCGCAAATGAAGCACGCTGCGCCGAACTCGGCCGGCCAGCCCGCCGTGTTGAGCGTGGGCACGTCGATGCGCCGGGGGATTCCCGGGCGGCCTTCCGGCAGCTCGCGCGTGTACACGTACGTGATGTCCAGGCCTGGTACCGGCGTGCGCAGTTCGTCGGCGTAGTACAGCTCCGCCGGGGTGCGCAACGAATAGATCAGCTTGAAGGGCGTGCGGACGCCCGCTGCCCGGCGGGCGCGGATCATCGCCATCAACGGGACGATGCCCGAGCCGCCCGCGATCAGCAGGACCGGGGCCGGGTCCGCCGGACGCCAGACGAACCAGCCGCCGACCGGGCCGCGGATCTCGACCGGGTCGCCGATCGCGTACGGGCCGGCGAGGTGCTCGGACACCTCGCCGTCGGCGACGCGCTGGACCGTCAGCTCCACCCGGTCGCCGTCGGCGGGCGCGGCGAGCGAATAGCTGCGCTGCGCGCGGTAGCCGTCGGCCGCCGTGAGGCGGACGTCGACGTGCTGCCCCGCCAGGTGACCCGGCCAGCCGGGCAGGTCGAAGACGAGCGTGCGCGCTGTCGGCGTCTCGTCGCGGAAGTCGGCCAGGCGGGCGACCCGCCAGGCTAGTCGCCCTGATACCGCTGTTCGCGCCATGGATCCCCGTAGTCGTGGTAGCCGACGTTCTCCCAGAAACCGGGCTCGTCCCGGGTCTTCAGCTCGAGCCCGCGCACCCACTTCGCGGACTTCCAGAAGTACAGGTGCGGCACCAGCAGCCGCGCCGGGCCGCCGTGTTCGGGGGTGAGCGGCTTGCCGCCGTACTCGTAGGCGATCCAGGCCTGGCCGTCGAGCAGGTCGGCGAGCGGCAGGTTCGTGGTGTAGCCGCCGTAGGCGTGGACCATGGCGTAGTCGGCGGCCGTGTCGAGCCCGCCGATCAGGGTGTCCACCGAGACGCCGCGCCAGCGGGTGTCCAGTTTGGACCACTGGGTGACGCAGTGGATGTCCACTGTGGGCTTCTCGCTGGGCAGCGCCATCAGCTCGGCCCAGCTCCAGGCGTGTTTCTCGCCGGTCTCGGTGGTGACCGTGAACTCCCACGTCTCCGTGCGCACGCGCGGAGTCGGGCCGGCCGACAACACGGGGAAGTCCTCGGCCAGATACTGCCCGGGTGGCAGGCGCGGGTTGCCGCTGCGGTCCCGGCCGCGGAACCCCGGTGTCACGACGCCCATCGTGGCCCTCCTTCCCGGTCGGCCCGAGCCTACGCCCGGACGCGCAGCCCGAGCGACGTGACGAGCACCGCAGCCTGTTCGGGTGACACGATCGCGCCGGCCAGTTCGGCGTTCACCGGGTCGAGCGCCGACAGGTCGCTGCCCCGCAGGTCGGCGCGTGGCAGCTTGACGGCGTGCAGACTCGCCGCCGAAAGGTCGACGTCGGCGAACACGGCGTCGGCGCAGTTGGCCCCGGTGAGGTCGGCCTCGCGCATACGCACCCCGTGGAAGGCGACCGACCGCAGGTCGGCGCCCGCCAGCCCGGCGAACGACCAGTCGCCGCCGGTGACCCGCAGCGGACGCAGGTCGCACTCGCTGAACGTCGCGCCGACGAGCTTGCACCCGGTGAACTCGGCGTCGAAGAAGTTGCACCGCTTGAAGGCGCAGCCGGTGAACGCCGAGTCCGTGTGCCGGGACGCGTTGAAGCGCACGTTGCCGAACACGCAGTCGGTGAAGACCGAGTTCCGCGTCTGGGCCTCGGAGAAGTCGACTTCGTGGAACTCGCACCGCACGTAGTGCCGTCCGGTGATTTCCTCCCCGTACCAGTCGTCGCGGACGAACCGCTGTTCCTCGACGGGCGGATCTTGCGTGGCATCGGACACCCGGTCAGGCTAGCGGCAGTTCCCGACGCCGAAGGGTCCGCGCATGCTCGATGCTCACGCCGTCCGGGCGGCCGTGCCGATGACCGCCGCCGTCGACGCGGTGCGAGAGGCTTTCCTCGACCTCGCCGCCGGCCGTTTCGTGGTGCCGCAACGGTTGTCCTTCGGCGGCGGCACGACGCTGGTGATGAGCGCGTGCCACACGCCGACGTCGACGACGGTCGTGAAGACGCTCAGCCTGGTCGCCGGCCGGACACCGATGATCCTCGGGACACTGGTGTGGAACACCGCCGCGGGCCAGGTGGTCGCCGACGCGATCGAGGTGACGACGCTGCGCACGGGCGCGGCGTCCGGCGTCGCGACGGACCTGCTCGCGCCGCCCTCCGCCGACCGCTTGGCGCTCCTGGGCACCGGGGCGCAGGCCGCCGACCAGGTGCGGGCGATGGCGGCGGTGCGGCCGGTGAGCCGGCTGGCGGTGTTCGGACGGGATCCGTCGCGTGCTCACGGCTTCGCGGACCGTCTGCGTGCCGAGTTCCCGGAGATCGTGACGCGGGTCGCCGCTTCGGCGGCCGACGCCGTCTCCGATGCGGAGATCGTTTGCTGTGCTACTTCGTCTTCGACTCCTCTCTTCGAGGTGGACGACCTGCCTGAGCGGGTGCACGTCAATGCGATCGGGTCTTATCTGCCTTCCATGCGAGAGCTTCCCGCCGAGTTGCTCGGTTCGGCGGCCTGTGTGGTGGTGGATCAGGTCGAGGCCGCGTTGGAGGAAGCCGGCGAAGTGATCCATGCCGTGGACAGTGGGGTGCTTGAGCGCTCCTCTCTGGTCGAGCTTGGCGAGGCGTTGCGCACGCCTCCGGCGACGAGTGGGCGGACGGTGTTCAAGTCCGTCGGGCTCGCGGTGCAGGACTGGGCCATCGCGCGGTTGCTGGGCGACGCCGGACCGCGATGACGGACGCGGACGGACGACACGCGTGCTTGGATGACGACACGCGTCCGACGGGCACGAGGACGACGAACGATCTTGGCGTCCCCCCAGAACCCGCGTGATCACGGACCGAACTCGCGTGATTGAGGCCGGAACTCGCGTGATTGGGGGCGTGACTCGCGTGATTGGGCGGGCATCGCGCGTGACTGAGTGGGCATCATGCGTGACTGGATGGGCATCTCGGGGTGCGACGGAGGGTGCGGGACGGGCGGCGGAGAGCAACCGGAGCCGCCGAACGGCGCAATCTGGGGTTGGAGCGTTTGATCGGTCACCCAATCCGGGAATTTTCCGGACATGTCTCCTTGGCGAACCACCACCAGACGGAACACGGCCGTGCGGGTCATCACGGCGATCGGCGCGATCTTCGCGGGGATCGAAGTCCTTTACATGATCATGGTGCTCGCCGGTGCCAACGCCGGCAACGCCTTCTTCATCTTCATCAAGTCGCTGGCGGTTCCTCTCGCGTTGTTCTGGCCGGGGCTGTTCAACGTGGACAACGGCAGCCTGCAGGTCATTCTCGACTTCGGCTTGGCCGCGGTGTTCTGGCTGGTCGTCACCGGCATGATCGCGCGCTTCGCGGGCCGGTGACCGGCGGGCGACACCGCCCTCCGAACTGCCGCCTGTCGTCATCGCCCCCTCCGGTGACGGCAGGCGGCACGCCACCCCGGTGCTGATCCGGCACGAACGTGGCGGCACCGCCGCCGCGTGAGAATCGCCGCTTCGCGGGACCTGCCCTCGGCGGGCCACCCGGCTTTCGGCGACACTGGACGGATGAGCGACGGCAGGTGGTTCGACGGCTGGTCGCCCTGGCCCGAACTGGCCGGGCTGGCCGCGGCCGGTCGTTCCCTGCTGCCGAACGTCCCGGTCACACCGGCCGCCCTGGCGCGCACCGTCACCGAGCAGCTCGTCGGACGCAGGCTGACGGCCAAGGTCGACGGCCGCGACGTCGGCCTGACCCTCACCGAGCTCGACTACCCGGCCGACAGCCTCCGCCTGGCCACCGGCCGCGTCGGCGACGTCCGGATCGTCGCCGAGGACGTCGACTGGCCCGAACCCGAAGGCGGCAGCATCCCGCTGCGCCGGGTCACCGTGCTCGCCGAAGACGTCCGCCTCCGCTCGCTGCCCACGCCGGCCGCCAAGCCGGCCCGCGTCGAGCTGCGGATCGCGGTGTCCGCGGACGTGCTGCGCGAACGGGTGGCGAAGGTCCGGCCCGGGATCGTGGCCGCCCCGGCGGACAGCGGGCTGCTCCAGATTCATTGGGCCAAGAAGCCGCACTGGGGCCACCTGACCCTCGAAGCCCGGGTGGAGGACGACGCCGTCGTGCTCGTGCCCCGGACTCTCCACATCGGACAGCGCACCCTCCGCCCCCCGAAGCGCTTCCAGCCCATCGTGCTTCCCCTGCCGGAACTTCCACCAGGGATAAAGCTGACCGAGGTGGAACCGCGGCACGACGAACTCGTGCTGCACACCGTCGCCGACGAGTGGCCGGAACGGCTTTCCCGCATTCCTCTCGCCGATCTGTTGAGCTGGTTGACCACCGCAGCGGTGACCCTGACTTTGCCGAAACTCGGTTCGCGTCCATGAGATCGAAGCTACTCGAACGCGCGTTCGAACGTCACCACCCACAGGGGTGGAGCCGCGCGCTCACCCGTCCCGGTCCCGCAGGTACAGCGTGTGATCGGCCTGCCGGTCGACCTCGGACGAGTAGAACCGCTCGGCCACCCGATGCGCCTCCGCCTCGAGCAAATCCAGCTGTGTCACCAGTTCCGAGCCCGCACCGGCCCGCCGGGCCGCGAACCACCACGGCAGGTTCAGGTAGGTTTCCAGCGACAGCGGCAGGTCCGTGCGCACCAGGCGTCCGACGGCGTGCCGCAGGTCGGGATCGGCCGCGAGCCGCGCGGGCTGCGCAAGCAGATCCCGCAAGATCGCGATCCGGCCCACGCTGTCCACAGTAGACGCTCGCATCCGCGACGCCTGCGAAGAGACCCGTCGCACCAGCGTCTCCAACGAAGAACGCAGCTCGGCCGAAGTATCCGGTACCAACCGCACCTTCTCGGAAGGCGCCAGCAAAACCCCGGCCAGGTACAACGCCGCCACCACGAACGGCCAGACCCCCCGACCACCCCGGTCAGGTACAGCACCACACCGAGAAGCCCACCGACGCAGCCGAGCAGGTTCTTGGTCGACCCCAAGAAGCGCAACAGCATCATTGGTACCCGCGGATCTCCTGGAACACGCCGGCCAGCCGCACCTTCCGCGCGTCGAACACCTTGCCCCCGGTCATCGTGGCGACCTGCGTCAGCTCGTCGCTCGACCCCTCGCCGAACAGCACCGTGAACACCGGCACCTGCTTCATCGCCGGCGGCAACGAGCCGAAGGAGGCCCGGAAGTCCGGCAGCGACGACCCGTTCGCGTTCTCGCCGTCGGTCATCAGGACGATCGACGCGAACCGGTCGGGATCGCGTCCCGCCAGGGGCTCCAGCACTCGGTAGGCCTCCGAGAGGCTGTCGTAGATCGCCGTCCCGCCCCCGGCCGACAGACCTTCGGCGAACGCCTTCATGCGCGCCAGTTCGGTGGAGGGGTTCTGTTCCGGCACCGTGAACGTCGAAGCCCGCGAAGGACTCGTGTTGAACGGCAGCATCGTGACCTCTTCCCGGCTTCGGAACCGCCGGAACCGGCCGGCCAGCGACGTGTCGGCACCCGTCAGCCCGACCAGCGCGGTCCGCAGCGAGTCGATGCGGCGCCCTTCATCGAACCCGACGTGTCGAGCACGTACAGCGTCCGCGACGGCCGCCGGATCTTGTCGAAGTAGGCCTGGAGCAGCGCGTCCACCGCCTGCTGCGTCGCCGGGAACGGCAGCTCGACGAGGTCGCGCGCCGCGAACTGCGGCCCCGGCGCGACACCCGGGACCACCGGCCGCCGCTGTGTCGTGTCCATGATCCGCTGCTGGACGCCGGGAGTCCGCAGGTGGTCCGAAAGCCGCTGGTGCGCCGAACGCGCGTCGGCTCCGGCATCCGTCAGCAACGTGAGCGGGTAGTCGGCCGTGACGACGCCGTCGCTCGGGTAGACGAGCGTCAGCGGCTCGGGCAGCTTCCCGGACGCGTTCGCCGACAGCAGCACGGACTCGTAGTTGATCAGCCCGTCGACCTGCCGCCCCGGGTCCTGGCCGGTCGCGCGCCGCGTGTACGCGTCCGACAACCAGCCCGACGATCCGGCCGAAAGCGCCTGAGCGCTGAAGAACTGCGTCAGCTGCGGCGTCACCGAAGCGATCTGCCGGGCGTCGATCGCATTACCCGCACCGGCCAAGGCCGAAGCCACCCCGACCAGCGCCGAGAACCCGGAGTTCGACGCCGACGGGTCGGTCATCCCGTAGCTGAACGCCTTCTTCCCGGCCTGCGCCGCGATCTCGCCCCAGCTGACCGGCTTCCCCGCCCAGCCGAGCCGCCGCACGACGGAAGACGCCAGCCCCAGCACCACCGGCGAGCTCATGATCTTGACCTGGTTCCCGAGCCGCTTCGCCGCTTCGGGAATGCCGGCGGGATAACGGTTCGAGGAGAACCACACGGCGTCGTACTTCCCGTCGACACTGCCGTTCGCCAGCGCTTCGGCACCTTCGAGGGTCCCGGTGAAGGTGAACTTGACCCGGACGCCCGTCGGCTCGGCGGCTTCGTCGAGCACCGGCTGCAGGTCCGCCAGCTCACTGCCCGCGAGGACCCGCAAAGTTTCCGGCTCCGGTTCGCCCAGCGGCGCGGACGACGGCTCGGAACACCCGGCCAGCACCAAAGCACAGAAAGCGAGCGCTCCCAGCCTCTTCCTCATGACTCCCCCTCGTGCGAACGCCGCAGGTGGCCTTCGGCGCGGCGGATCTCCCCGGACAGCGACTCGACGGTGGTCGCCATGGTGCGGACGGCGTCCGCGCGGAAGCCGTCGATCGCGTCGATCGAGGCGTAGATCCGGTCGAACGACGCGCGGATGGTCTCGGTCGCGACGGCCGGGTCGGCGCTCGCCCCGCGGATCTCCGCGGACTGCGTTTCCAGCAGCTCGGAGTTGGCGCGGATCAGCCCGTCGGTCGTCGACCGCAGTGCCGCCACCTCGTCCAGGACGTCCCGCTGACCCGCGAGAGCAGCCGACACGAGCAGGGCGACGCGCAGTGCGGACACCGTCGTCGACACCGCCCGCTCGCTCGTCGTTGGTACGGCGCACCAGGTCCAGCGCGAGGTACCCCTGCGCGCTCACCGCGAGCTGGGTGAGCAGGTCCTGGTGCCGCTGCCGGATCGGGTACAGGATGTCGCCGCGCAACGCCCGCGCCCGCAGCGGGTCGGCCAGGTCGAAGACGGAAGCCTGCCGCTCGATGGCACCGTCGACGGCTTCGGCGAACGCCGCCGCTTCGGCGAGCTTCCCCAGCACCTTCCACAGCCGCTCGCGCTCGCCCTTGATCGCGGAGTTGTCCCGCCGCAACCGGTCCTGGCGCGTGCGCAGGTCGACGACCAGGGCGTTCACCGGCTCGTTCGCCGCGTGGTACCGGTCGAGAGCCCGCTTCGCAGCGCCCGCCACCGGGAACATCCCGAGCAGCTTCCGCCCGGTCAGCGGTAGTTTGGCCGGGTCCAGCTCCGCGACGGTCCGGCGCAGCCCGGCGAGGCTCGTCGTGACGCCGTCCTGCGGGAGGCCATGCCGCGCAGGGAGCGGTCCAGCATCGCTCCGGCGACGCCGGCCGCGGCGCGCATGTCGGCTTCACCGACCGCCAAGAGCTCGTCGAGGAGATCGGTGAACTCGGGCGAACGGACGTCGAGTGCTTCCAGTCGCGTGGCGAAACCGTCGGCACGAGCGGTGATTTCCGCGCGTGTCGTCCCCGAGGGTGATGAGCCCGGCGGCACGCTCGGGGGAAACCGCCGTCACCGGCGTGAACCCGTCCATGTCAGTACTGCTTGCCGACGGCGTCGAGCAGCCGTTCGAGGGTTTCGAACGACGGCGGCTCGACGGCGTCCACGAGGTCGGCCGGCACGCGGGCCGGCGCGGCGACGTCGGCGAACAGCCGCGGGTCGGTGGTGCGGAAGCCGAAGGTCGCGGCGAGCTTGCCGAGCTCGGGATCGGTCGCGAGGAGCTGCCCCACCTGGTCGCCGTCACCCGACAGCGGGACGAGCGTGTGCTTCGAATACACCGTCGGCGCGGTGTAGACCAGGCGCATGTCCGGCCGGATCGAGCCGTCGCCGCGCACCACCCGGTCGACGAACTGCGACTCGTAGATCAGGGCCAGCGGCGTCTTCCCCATGCCCGCCGAAAGGTAGTCCTCGAACGGCCCCTCGGTGCTGTTCTGCGTGTACCCCTGATCGAGGAACAGCGCGCCGGGTAGGCGGTGTTGCCGGGCAGCTGGTCCCACCGCGTGCCGGCCTTCGCCAGATCGAGGTACTTCGCGATGTCGAGGACGTCGTAGTCGCCGGCGCCCTTGCGCACCACGCCGTTCGCCTTCAGCAGTGCGATGACCGGCTCGAAGGACGCGATCGCCATCGGCGACTGGAACGGCGTGTACACCGTCGTCACCTTGCGGTCGCGCTGGATCTTCTGCGCCGCGGGCGAGGAAGACGGGAACGCGAACGCGTACTTCCCGAGGTCGACGGTGGTCGCGATCTGCCGCGAGCCGGCCGTGTCGACCTCCACCTCCAGGCGGTGCCGCGCGAAGGCGCCGACGACGCGCTGGTCAGTGAAGAACGCCTGCTTCTCGGAGCCGATCACGCCGCGCACGGTCGTAAGACCCGGCCCGGAGTCGCGGCCCCAGACGATCACCCCACGACCGCGAGCAGCAGCACCACGGCCAGTCCGACCGACACCCGGCGTTTCACGAGCCACTCCGCTCAGCCGCCTTCGCCCATTGGACGCGGGAGGGAGCCGGTTCGAAGTGAACGGCGGATGAAGGAACGGTCTCAGGTCACCGGGAACCAGGTCCCGGACGCCCATTCCGTGTCGCCCCAGGCCTTTCGCTCGTCCGGCCGTGGGTCGAGCACCAGATCGGTGTCTTCGCGGAAAACCAGTACCGGGCGCAGTTCGGGGCCGTACGGCGGCCATTCCGGGCCGTCCGCGTCCGCGACGCCGTCGTGCACGAACCGCACCCAGCAGCGGTGGATCAGCAACGCCGCGCGCTCGCGGGCCGGGTTCACGTCGGTCGCCTCGGCGAACAGCGGCAGCGGGGTCTTCCACGCCATCGTCGTCTCCGTGCCGTGGCCGCCGTCGAGCTGCTCGGGCACGCCGGGTGCGGCGATGTCGATGCGGTAGCGGTAGACGGGCGCGTGCGCGGACTGCGCGTCGGCGAGGCGCTGCGTCGGGATGCCGTAGCGTTCGTCGCCCATCGCGGCGATCTTCGCGGACTTGAGGTCGGGGACGCGGCGGAGGTACGTATCGAGAAGGTGCGAAGCGCCTTCGTCGCCGAGGATTCCCTCGAGCACACCGGAAGCCGGTGCGGTCGCGATGTCGTCGCCGAGCATCAGCGCGTACGTGCTGCCTTCGTTGCTGTTGCAGCCGACCAGGAGCGGGATCCCGGCCGCGCTCCCCCGGCGGATCGGCCCGATCGGGACCTCAGGCAGCACGCGGGGGTGCAGGGTCGGGCGCCAGAGCCACAACGCCTGGAGCCCGCTCAGGATCCGTTCCTGCGCTTCGACGAACTCCTTGGCCGGCACCGCGCGCAGCGCCTCGACGTCGTGGCAGCCGACCTCGTCGAGCAGCCGCCGGGCCAGCGCGGTGCCGGCCTCCGGCGTCGCGACGTGGTCCGCGCCGCCGCTGCTGCTGATCGCCTGCGCGAACAGGCCCGCGCCCAGCGGGCTGCCCATCAGGTTCCCGACGCTCTTCGCGCCCGCCGAAACGCCGTAGACGGTGATGCGCGCCGGGTCGCCACCGAACGCGGAGATGTTGCGGCGCACCCACTTCAGGGCCTCGATCTGGTCGAGCAGGCCGCACACCCCGGCGTCCGCTTCGGCCTCCCCGAAGATGCCGGCGAGGTGCAGGAAGCCGAGCGAGCCGAGGCGGTAGTTGATCGTGACGACGACGATCCCAGCGCGCGCGAACTCGTCGCCGTCCCCGAGCTGCTCGCCGTGGCCGACGCGGTAGCCGCCGCCGTGCAGCCAGAACAACACCGGCCAGCCGCCGTCCGGGACCGGCCCTTCCGGCGTGCAGACGTTGAGGTACAGGCAGTCCTCGTCACAGACCGCTGCCGGGTTCATCGGGTCGGGCGCCTGCATCGCGTGCGGCCCGTACTCCGCCGCCACGTGGACACCGCCCGAGAACGAGGGCGGCTGGGGCGCCTTCCACCGCAGCTCGCCGACCGGCGGGCGGGCGTACGGGATCCCCCGCCACCGGCGCACGCCGTCGCCCGCCAGCCCCACCAGCGCCCCGAGCTCGGTCGTGACCGTCGGGACGGCAGCCATCAGAGCGAGGCCTGCTCGACCGTCGGCAGGCAGATCTCGAACCGGGTGTTCCCCGGCTCGGACTCGACGCGCAGGTCACCCTGGTGGCGTTCGACGACGATCTTCCACGAGATGTCCAGGCCGAGCCCGGTGCCCTCGCCGACCGGCTTCGTCGTGAAGAACGGCTCGAAGATCCGCTGCTTGATGTCCGCCGGGATGCCGGGGCCGGTGTCGCCGATTTCGACGCGGACCTGGTCGTTCTGGCCCCACGTGCGCAGGGTCAACGTGCCCTCGCCCTGCATCGCGCCGAGGGCGTTGTCGATGACGTTCGTCCAGACCTGGTTCAGCTCGGCCGGGTAGGCGGGGATCTTCGGCAGGCTCCGGTCGTACTCCTTGACCACGCGGACGCCGTCGCCGATCTTGCCCGCGAGCATGACGAGCGTCGAGTCGAGGCCGTCGTGGACGTCGACCCACTGGTGCGGCGCCCGGTCCATCTGGGAGTACTGCTTGGCCTTGCCGACCAGCGCGGAGATGCGCGTGGTGGAGTCCTCGATCTCGCCCATCAGCATCTCGGTCTCGAGCGCGTAGGCGAGCCAGCGGACGGCGCCGTCGATGAAGGTGTCGCCGACCTGCTCGAGGACGTTGTCGAGGTCGGCCGTCGTGAGGCCGGCGCGGACGTAGATGTCGGCGAGGTCCCAGCCTTGGTCGATGCCGCGGTCCTCGAACCAGCCGGTGATCTCGTCTTCGCGGTCGGCCTGCTGCATCGCGGACAGCTTCTCGGCCTGCACGACCTGCTTGACCAGGCGTTCCTGGACGTCGATGAGCTGGTGGAGCAGCTCCGGCTCGATGTCCTTCTTGGCGAGGAAGGCGAGCTTGTGCCGCATCCCGGCGACGCGTTCGCGCAGGGCGGACGTCGCCCGGACGGCGGCCGCGGCCGGGTTGTTGAGCTCGTGGGTCAAGCCGGCGGACAGCTCACCGAGGGCGAGGAGCCGGCGGCGCGAGCCGATCACGGTGTCGCTGTTGCGCCAGCCGAGGTACATGCCTTCCAGCAGGTGCGTCGCCATCGGGAACCACCTGCGGAACTCGACGGAGAACTCCTTCGACGGCAGCGCGAGCAACGTGACGTCGGAGAGCGCGCGCACCGTCGCGCCGTAGTTGTGGTCGGTGTCCTGGTGCACGAAGAACTGCGTGGCGCCGAAGTACGCGCCGCGCTGGTCGGACCGGTTGGTCTCCACCTCGGTGCCGCTGACCAGGCGCGTCATCCGGATGGCGCCGCCGAGCAGGACGTAGAAGCAGGTCGCCTCGCCGCCCTCGCTGATGATGGTGGAGTCGCCTTCGTACTCCTCGAGCACGGCGTTGGCGGCCACCCAGTCGAGCTGGTCTTCGGAAAGGTGTTCGAAAAGGAAGAGCCCGCGAAGCTCTTCCCGCGGCAGTGCGCTCATTGTTCCTCCAGGTACCGGTGTACCAGCGTCACGGCCATCGCGCCCTCGCCGACCGCGGACGCCACCCGCTTGACCGACTGGGACCGCACGTCACCGGCCACGAACACGCCGGGGATCGACGACTCGAGGTAGTGCGGATCACGGTCGAGCGTCCAGCCTCTCGGCCGCTGGCCCGCGGCCAGCAGGTCCGGGCCGGTGCACACGAAGCCGTGGTCGTCGCGCTGGATGTCCTCGCCGAGCCAGTCGGTGCGCGGGGCCGCGCCGATGAAGATGAACAGGTGGCCGCTCTCCACCGTCTCGGTGACGCCGTTCTCGCACAGCGTCAGCCGCTCGAGGTGCTCGTCGCCGTGGGCCTGCTTGACCGTCGTGTGCGTCCGGACGTGGATGTTCTCGATGCCGGCGATCTGCTCGATCAGGTAGTGCGACATCGACGCCTCGAGCGACGCGCCGCGCACCAGGATCGTGACGTCGCTGGCGTGCCGGGAGAAGAACACCGCGGCCTGTCCGGCGGAGTTGGCGCCGCCGACGATGTAGACGTGCTCGCCCTTGCACTCGGGCGCCTCGGTCGCGGCCGAGCCGTAGTAGACGCCGCGGCCGGTCAGCTCTTCGATGCCCTCGGCCTGCAGGGCCCGGTAGGTGACGCCGCTGGCGAGGATCACCGAGTGCGCGGCGATCTCGCTGCCGTCGCCGAAGGTGACGACCCGCGACGAGCCGCGGGCTTCGAGGCCGACGACGTCGCGTGCGGTCAGCACCTCGGCGCCGAACTTCTGCGCCTGGCGCCGCGCCCGGTCGGTCAGCTGCGCGCCGGAGACGCCGTCGGGGAAGCCGAGGTAGTTCTCGATGCGCGAACTGGTGCCGGCCTGGCCGCCGGTGGCCTTCTTCTCGACGAGGACCGTGCGCAGGCCCTCGGACGCGCCGTAGACCGCCGCGCCGAGCCCGGCGGGACCGCCGCCGATCACGACGAGGTCGTAGAACTCCTGCGCCGGGCGGGTCGACAACCCGACCGCGTCCGCGATCTCGCCGCCGGTGGGCTGCTTGAGCACGGTGCCGTCGGGGGTGACGATCACCGGGATGTCGGCCTCGGCGGCGTCCGCGGCCTGCAGGATCCGCCGTCCTTCGTCGTCCTCGACCGAGTACCAGCGGTACGGCACGGCGTTGCGCGCCAGGAAGTCGCGCAGGTGGAACGACGGCGAGTTGTAGCGGTGGCCGATGAGCTTGACCTCTTCGACGGGCTTGTCGCCGACCGCCTTCCAGGTTTCGACCAGCGCGTCGATCACCGGGTAGAGCTTCTCCTCCGGCGGGTCCCACGGCTTGAGCAGGTAGTGGTCGACGTCGACGACGTTGATCGCCTGGATCGCGGCGTCGGTGTCGGCGTAGGCGGTCAGCAGGGCGCGGCGGGCGTGCGGGAACAGGTCCATCGCCTTCTCGAGGAAGGCGATCCCGTCCATCTGCGGCATCCGGTAGTCGGCGAGGATCGCCGCGACGGCGTCGCCGCGCAGCTTGATCTCGCGCAGCGCGTCGAGGGCGTCCGCGCCGGAGTCGGCGCGGATGACGCGGTAGTCCTTCCCGTAGCGGCGCCGCAGGTCACGGGCGACCGAGCGGGACACGGCGGGATCGTCGTCGACGGTCATCAGGATCGGCTGGCTCACGAGATGCAGCCTACGGCGCCGGGTGGCCGGCTGGGGAGGACCGCCGTTTCGGGACCTGGACCCGCTCCAGGTCTTCGGCCACCACGATCTCGCCGTCGAACTCGGCTTTCGCTTCGTCCAGGAAGCGCGCGGGATCGGGGTAGCGCTGGGAGAAGTGCGTCAGCACGAGCTGCCGGACACCGGACTCGGCCGCGACGCGGGCCGCCTGCCGGGCGGTCAGGTGCCCGAAGTCACGGGCGAGGTGGGTGTCCTCGGCGAGGAACGTCGACTCGATCACGAGCATGTCGGCGCCCTCGGCGAGGGCGTACACGCCGTCGCACAGGCGGGTGTCCATGACGAACGCGAACCGCTGGCCGGGCCTGGGGGTGCTGACGTCTTCGAGGCGGGTGTTCCCGAGCCGGCCTGCCCGCTGGAGCTTGCCGACGTCCGGGCCTGCGATGCCGTGGTCGCGCAGCCGGTCGGGCAGCATGGTGCGGCCGTCCGGCTCGACCAGCCGGTAGCCGTACGCCTCGACGGGGTGGCTCAGCCGCCGGGCCTCGATGGTCACCTTCCCGGTGGCGATCGGGCCGTCGTCGGTGATCGGGTGTTCGCGCAGGTCGGCCGTCTCGTAGAACGCCGTCGCGTGCCGCAGCCGCTCGAAGTAGTGCGCGCCGGACGCCGGGAAGTGGGCGTGGACCGGGTGCGGCACCTTGTCCAGCGAGAGCCGCTGGATCACCCCGGACAGCCCGAGGCTGTGGTCGCCGTGGAAGTGCGTGACGCAGAGCCGCGTGATGTCCGTGGCGGCGACGCCGGCCCGCAGCATCTGGCGCTGGGTGCCTTCGCCAGGGTCGAAGAGGATGCCCTCGCCGTCCCAGCGCAGGAGGTAGCCGTTCTGGTTGCGGTGGCGCGTGGGCACCTGGCTCGCGGTGCCCAGCACCACCAGTTCGCGGGTCGACACTCCCGCACGCTACTCAAGCCGCGGGGGTGGTGTCCCCCAGTTTGCGCAGCCGGAAGGCCAGCACCAGCAGCATGATCCCGTAGAGCAGCGCGTAGATGCCGACGAGCAGCGCGATGCCGAACGCGCCGGCGATCGGGTTGATCACGATGAGGACGCCCGCGATCACCGAGAGCGCGCCCGCCGCGATGAGGAAGGCTTCACCCCGGATCTGCTTGCGCAGCCGGATCGCGGCCGCGATCTCCGCGATGCCGGTGACGATCGCCCACAGGCCGACCAGCAGGGCCAGGAGCAGAACCGTGATGCCGGGCCAGACCAGGACGAGGATCCCGGCGATGATGCCGAGCGCGCCGAGGATTCCGTAGGCGGCGCGGTGGCCGGCGTCGCCCGGGCGGAAGGCCTGCATCAGGCCGCCGATGCCGTCGACGATCGCGTACACGCCGTAGAGGATCGCCAGCACGAGCACGGTGGCGCCCGGCCAGATCAGCGCGAAGAGCCCGAACAGCACGGCGAACACGCCGCGGACGGCGGCGATCGGCCATGCCCGGCGGGGTTCGACGACGGAGAACGCTGCGAAGGAGGTCATCTGCCGCTCCCGGGATCGTTGGGGACCTCAGTATCGCGACGGTTACCCGCTGTTCGCGCCTCCGAACACCCGTTCGGGGCATGCACCGGCCATTGTGGACTTGAAGGACCGGCGTGCGCCGCGGCCGCCACCACGGCGCACGCCGGTTGCTCAGGGGTAGCTGACCAGGTTGACCGGCTTGGTGCCGGTCGGGGTCGTGTCACCCGTGGTGTTGATGACGTGCGTGATCGTGCCCTGGTAGTTGAGCGACACGGTCACCATGTCGTGGAACCGCACGCCCGGGGTGTTCGGCGCCTCGAAGGCGTGGGCGCTGGCGACCGAGGGGTTGGTGCTGAAGAAGCAGTAGCTGCCCAGCCCCCACGCCTCGTGGCTGGTGACGTTCGGGCCCACCTTGTAGGCGGAGTAGCCCTTGGTCGACCCGTTCATCCAGCCGGCCTGGTCCGGCACGTCGTAGGGCATCTCGTTCTGGAAGAAGTACGTCCGGCCGCCGTTGCCGTTCCAGACGACCTGCGTCTTCTGGTAGTGCTCGACGAACAGGCCGTACATCGTCACGTTGTTGCCGTTGACCGTGAGCCCGGTGTCGGCGGTGTTGGTGCCCCAGCCGACATTGTTGCCGTTGTCGGCGTGGTCGGCGCGCCAGATCCACATGTGGTCGCCGATCACGTTGCCGCTGTTCACCACCAGGCTGTTCGTCGCCTTGCCGACGGCCGGGCCGCCGATCCGGAAGAACACGTCGTGCAGCGACGTCGGGTTCGCCGCGTGGTCGGCGGCCGAACCGGCCGGGCCGACCTGCATGAGGGTGTTCGAGTTGGTCGTGCCGGCGTCGATCAGCAGGCCGGCGACCTTGACGCCGTCGACGTCGTCGACGTTCATCGCGGTGACGCCGTTGTCCGGCACCAGCGTGGCGATGCCGAGCCCGAGCACGACGGTGTCCGGCCGGGTGACGTGCAGCGCCTGGTTGAGGTGGTAGACACCCGGGGTGACCAGCAGGTTCTTGCCCGCGGCGAGCGCGGCGTTCAGGTCCGCGGCGGTGGCGCCGGGCTTGGCGATGTAGAACTGGTCGATCGGGAGCGAGCTGCCGGGCGCGGTGCCGTTCGCCCAGCTCGTGCCGGACGCGTTGGTCTTCACGCCGGGGACGAAGACCTGGTAGTTGCCGGCGTTGTCGATGTAGAGGAACGGCTTTTCGCGCACGACCGGCGTCTGGCCGACCGTGGTGTAGGGCGGCGACGGGAAGGTGTTCGCCGGGGCGCCCTGGACGCCCGCGAAGACCATGTTCCAGTTGGAGCCGGACCAGCTGCCGAACTGCGAGTTGCGCGAGATCCACTGCTGCTGCGAGCCGGAGCGGACCTGGCCGTCGACCTTCGTGTCGGAGATCCAGCCGCCGCTGGCCCAGCCGCCGTCGTCGAGCTGCAGGTTGCCGCGGACGTGCATGCGGCGGTACGGCGCGGCCTGGCTGACGGCCCAGCGGTCGGTGCCCCCGTTCGGGTTCACGGACAGGTTCTCGGCGCCGCGCCAGAAGTTCTGCGTCGCGTTCTGCGGCGGGAACCAGTCGGCCTCGACGTGCACGGCGCCGTTGATCGTCACGGCGTCGGGGCTCAGGCCGAGGCCCAGCACCTGCGTGTAGAAGCCGACGTTGACGTCGTTGGAGTACGTGCCGGGCTTGAACATCACGGCGTAGCGCTGGCTGCCGAACTGGTTGCGTTCCTGCTGGCCGAAGATGCTGTTGAGCCGGCTCTGGATGCTGGAGCTCGACATCGACGGGTCGAAGATCACCACGTTCGGGCCGAAGTCCGGCTGACCGGGCTGCGTCGTGTTCACGGGGTTCAGGATGAAGGACTGGGCCGTGGTGCCGTTGCAGGCGTACTGCTGAAGCTGCACGGAGTCGGCGACGGAGGCTCCCGGAACGTCGAGGCACTTCCCGCTGTTGCGGCTGACGAAGTGGTAGCGGCCGTTGCCCTCGTCGACGGCCTGCCACTGCTGGTTGGCACCGTTCGAGTAGGACCAGAGCTGCACGAGGCCACCATCGGCGGTGGAGACGCCGGTGACGTCCCAGGCCGCGGCGGGGTTGCCGCGGGCGTTCACCCGGAAGTAGCCGTCGCCGGTGGGCTGGAACTGCCACTGCTGCGAAGCGGTCTGGTTGCAGGAGTACTGCTGCACGACGGTGCCATCGGCGGTCCCGGCGGCCCGGGCATCAACGCACTTGCCGCTGTTGACGGCGGCGACGGTGTACCAGCCGTCCGGAGTGACCGCGGCTTGCGCCTGGCTCGTGGTCAGCATGCCCGCGACCAGGGCGGATGCCGCGGAGAGCAGCACCATCACCCGCCGTCTCGTCTTCATCGAAACCTCCTCTGCCGCGGTTCGCGGCGTCCGTAGAGCAGGAAACGGCAGAGGCATGCCCGGTCTGGGGGTAGACGCGGCGTAACGGGCGGGGACCTCGGCGTCACAACCGCCGAAAATGTAACGGCGGCCACAGCTGAGAGTCAATACACGACTAAAAATAAGGTGTAAAACTGCTGGTCAGCGCTCCGATGAGCGGGACTGCTCCGAAGAGCTACCCCTCTGCTGAGGCCGTCCGAGGGTCGTGTAACGTATGGACACACGAGATGCGGAGTACACCTTCGCTTCGGGGCTATGGCGCAGCTGGTAGCGCACCTCACTGGCAGTGAGGGGGTCAGGGGTTCGAGTCCCCTTAGCTCCACAGTGACGAAACACCGCCCACCGGATCCGAAGATCCAGGCAGGGCGGTTTTTTCGTTGCAACGGATCTTGAGTTTCGTCCAGAAGAAGTTCAGCTACCGGCTAGTAGCTGGGGCAGAACTGGGGCACCGGCCGGATCGCGGCGAAATGGGGTCACGAAAAGTGCCCCAGTAGCGTCCCCCGAACAGGTGGATTTCGAGTCATCTCGCAGCCAGACGCCCGCCAGGCAGAGGCCGACGACGGCCGGTGCACCCCGGCCGGGTCGACAGCAAGAAATTTGAGGAACCGGAACGAACCGCGAGCGTCGTGTCGTGGGGTAGACATGACGAGCACCACCGACACTGCAGAATATGTCAGCCGGCTGGGTCATCGCGGTCGCGGTCGCCATCCAGGAATCCACCTTGCGCAAACTTGATCACGGCGACCCGGGACAGCCCCGGCCTCTTCCAGCAGCGTCCCTCTCAGGGTTGGGGCACGCCGCGACAGGTCATGGATCCGACCTACGCGGCCACGCAGTTCTATCGGCACCTGCAGGCCGTCTCCGGGTGGCAGCAGATGAGTCTCAACGATGCCGCCGAGACCGTCCAGCGGTCGGGCACACCGGATGGCATACGGCCGACACCAGGCGGACGCCGAGGCCATCGTGGCCGCGGTCGCAGGAGTGGCCTGTGAGCACACCGGCGCCGGCGACTGCTCGAACGTCACCGCGCCGACGCCCGCCGCGCTCACCGCCATCAACTACGCCTGCGGGCAACGCGGACTGCCGTACGTGCGGGGAGGCAACGGCCCCGAGGACGGCGACGCCGGGTTCGACTGCAGCGGCTTGACCCGGGCCGCGTACGGCGCCACCAGCATCCCGCTGCCGCGGACCTCGCGCGAGCAGTACGCGGCCGGACCACACGTGCCCGCCGGCGCCCCGCTGCTTCCGGGCGACCTCGTCTTCTACGCGACCGCCGGACGCGTCCACCACGTCCGGCCTGTACATCGGCGGCGGCAACATGATCGACGCGCCCGACTTCGGACAGGCCGTGACGGTGGAGCCCTATCGCCACCCCGGTGACGACTACTTCGGCGCGACCAGGCCAACCGGGCTCCGTTGAGGCTTCGGCACAAGCACTTCTGGGCGATACGCCTGTCTTGTTGGACGAACGCTTGACATGAAGCGGCTGACGGAGCGTCCATGGATGTGTAGCTCGAACCACCGGATGCGCACCGGCGGGCGAACGCCCCGGCCCGGGGCCTGCCCCCGCCACCGATCCGGCAGTCTCGGGAGCTCCCACGGTGGAAGCACCGAAGCAGGAAAGACTGCCGAAGGGGGCACTTTACGACCTGGTGAAGGATTTTCTGCAGGCGAACCCCGGCGAGGAGTTCAGACCTGCCAAGATCGGCACAACGCTCGGCCGGTCTAGCAGCGCTGTGAACAACGCCTTGGAGAAGCTCGCCATCAACGGCATGGCAACAAAGACGCGCGAGGCACCGAAGCGCTTCACGTCGAACTGACGTCGCCTCAGCGGTGGACCGGCCGACTCCGGCGGGTAGCCAGCGCCACGGCCGTGGAACCGGCCAGCGATCCGTCGAACCAACACCGTCTCCTGTGGACATAGGTCGCACACGTCGCACTGGAGGACGGGGATTTCTCGGCGAGCTTCACCGAGTTCGCTGGACCATCAGGGAGCTACCGGGACCGAAGCCGCCGCTTAGTGGCGAACGAAGGCTTCGGCCTCCTCCTTTTTCCAAGCGTCGAACCAGGCGTGCCATTCCGGGCTGCAGTTCAGCGTCGAGGTGAACCGGATGACGCAGGCTCCCAGCTCGTCGCGGCTCAGCGTCAGCTGACCGGTCTTGTCCACTCGGGTGAGAGGCATAATGAGATCGCTGAACCCGGGTAAGCGAGAGCCGATCATGTGCCAGGTGCCTGATCGGCCCTCACCGAGCCAAGGGGCACGTTCGTAGGCGGCGAGCATCGTCGCCAGGAAGAGCAGGTAGAACCCGGTCGACGACGGGGGAAGGTCTCGTCCGATCGGGAAGTGACGGCGTACGACTGCCGGCTCGAACGGCCCCCGCGCCTCAAGCGCCGTCGGACTCGTCTCGTCCGGTACCTCGTCCGAGGCGAGCAGTTCGGCCAGCGCCGACTTGTCGTCGAACATGGGGCGCATCTCGGCCGACAGCGGGATAATCTCGGATTCGGGCTCGCCGTGCCCGAACGATCCGGAGAGCGCGGATGCCTCGGACAGCCTGCCGATGTCGGCAAGCTCCCTCAACACGAGCCAGCGGAGCGGGAGCACGTAGGCCGGCGACGCGGCGATCCGCACGAGCATGTCATGGAGGTCCGGATCGATCTCACCGGCAGAGAAGAATCGCCGGAGCAGGTCCACCAGCGGACCTGGCGTCTCATCGGGCGTGCCGTGCAGCTGCACTGACAACAGCCCACGAGCTCCCATGGCTTCGACGTATCGCTCCATCGGCAACAGGTCGCGACGGCACAGCTCCACGACCACGCCCGGATGGGAAGACGCGATCCTCGGTGCGAGGCCGACGACGATCCCGGCCAGCGCGTCCGGCTGGGACTCCAGGCGGCGAGCCAGTTCAGCGGGCACAGTCCCGTCGGCGACCACCTGGAGCAACTCGTCGACGATGGCGGCGCCGCACTCGGCGTTCACGGCGACGTTCCCGGTCAGGATCGCCCGGCAACTTCGCCGAGCTGTCGGGAAGGTGTCCGGTGGACAGGACAGCAGCAGCGCCAGCAGCTGGGTGTCCCTGGTTCTGGCGTAGAGCAGAATCGCGGCCGTGTAGAGCCGATCGAGTACTCTCGGGCTCGGGCGCATGAACCGCAGCGAACGCAGAGCGAACTCCACCTGGACGCGACGGTCGGCATCCGATCGGTCGAGCACGAGCAGCTCCAGACAGTCGTCGATGCCGTCGGCGCGTCGTGCGTCGAACTGCTGTATCGCGATCTGGGGGACCACTTCGCTGGTGTTGAACTGGATCAGCGGCCGGATCATGCCGATCACGTCGCGTGCGCTGTTGCAGTGGCGGACGATGAAACACGCAGCGAAGTACTCGAGGAACGTGCGGTGGGTGAATCCGAAGAGCCGTTCCCCGCGTTCGGAGGTTCCGGTCTGTGCCAGCAGCCAAGCCCGCCCGGCGCAGAAGTCCAGGAAGTCCTGAGCCTGCAGAGAAGCGGACTCGGCGTCGTCGACGACGTTGCGCTCGAAGTAGTCCTTGATGTTCTGTTTCAGCCTTCCTTCGGGAAGCCCGCTCTGCACGCTTCCCTGGTTGAAGAAGTTATACGCGAGCTCTTGGATCAAGTACCGCGTCTTGGTGTTCGACTTGAACGAAATAGGTACGCGGCGCATCCGGTCCCATCGTTCGAAGAGCAGCTCGGCGCATTCTTCGTAAACCTGCGGCCGGTTTTCCGGGATGAACCCGTCGTACTCGTAGATCATGCAAAGCAGCGACAACATCAGCGGGTTGGTCCGCAGGTCCTCGACGTGCACGCTGTCCTCGAGGAAGTTCCGCACCCGGTCGCCGGGCTCGAAGTGCCTCGGCTGAGCGACGATCCGAAACCAGCGCTGAACGTACAGTTCCAGCTGCTCGTCGGTGAAGTCGGGAAGGTAGTAGACCGGGAAGAGCGCCGGGTCGAGACGGGCGCGGAGGTAGCCCTCCTCGCGGGAAGTCACCACTACCGTGACGAGCGGATAGCGTCGGCAGAACTCCTCGATCCCGGCGACCGTCGAACGCCGCATGTCGATGTCGGCGATCTCGTCGAGGCCGTCGAAAACGATCACGCCGAGCCCCAGGAAAAGGATGTCCCGGATGGTGTCGGCACCGAACTCGGCTTGCGCCACGACGCGCAGGGTGTCGGCCAAGATGGTGAGGTAGGAGGTGGTCGGCGCCTGATGGTCCTTGAGTTCGACGACCATCGGCGCGATCGGCGTCTCGTCGCCCTGGCGCGAGGCGACGCGATGGAGCAGGTTGCGAATGAAGGTGCTCTTGCCGGCCCCGGGGTGACCGACGACGACGAAACGCCGGTCTGCCATCTCCGACTCCGCCAACGGCGCCAGGTCGCTCGCAGCTGCGGCCGCGAAGTCCTCGACGGCCTCTGCCGGGCCGCCGGTATCCGATCGTTCGTCGACGCCGGGGCGCGCTCGACGGGACTCGACCACTTGGAAGTGCGGTCGCGGAGTCAGCAAGCGGGCGACGTAGATCTGCTCGATGGGGACTCGGTGGTCATCACGCGAGTGCGGCATCACCATCATGGCGTACCGCGTTCGCATCGCCTGGCGGATCACGCGAACGGCGGCAAGGGCAGCGGAAGCCCGTTGCCGTTGGCCCGAAAGAGCCCATCGCTCGGATACTGCGGACGCCAGTGACGACTCGGCGGGCGGGGTCCCGCCGAGGTTGCGAAGGCTTGTCGCGTAGAGGAAATCATCGGAGGTGAAGACATTCTCTTCACGCAGTTCCTGGAGCTGCAGGTGCACGCAAGCGCACAGCTCCGACCAGAGGGACTCGGCGATCCGTTTTCCTTGCGCATCGGGAAGATCGAGCTTGTCCACGAGCTCCCGAACGAAGCTCTCCCCCAGTCGGTTGCACTCTTCCGCCGTGTCCGGGCCTTCTCCGGTCATCTCCAGATAGGCAAATATCTCCAGTAGGCCGGTGCACAGACGCCCTTGCAGGTACGTGGAGATTGCGGCCTGCTGGGCGCGCACGAGCTTGACATCTCGCCAGCTCGCCGACTGCCTGACCGGCGCCGGAGCGGGACGGAGCCTCTTCGCCGCAGCTTTCCACGCGGGCGCCGACGCTCGGACTGCCATACCGCCGACGGCTTTGGCTGCGGATTGCGCGACGAGAGTTGCCAGCACCGCCGAAGACATGTCCGCGATACTACCGGCTGGAGAAGCCGGACACCGGCGGTCGTACAGCGCTGTCCAGGTCGACGATGCATTGCGCCTTCACCGGCGGTGCAAAACCTCTGCCCGGCAAGAATGGGAAAGTGCCATATCCTGAACGATACTGCATCGAATGCGTCCGAACCCTGGCTTGACGGCCGCGTGACGTGATAACAGTCGTCGCCTCGATAGCGGCACGGATGAATCTGCACGGCTTTCCCGAAGCCCAACACGTCGATCATGGTGCCGCCGCCGAGGTAGAGCCCGATGTGATGGGCTTGCCGTCGACGAGTGGCCGGACGACGAACTGCTCGCGTGAAGGTGCGGGGCAGACGATCGCCGCGGCCGCGTAAACGGCGTTGGTCAGCCCGCTGCAGTCGAGTCCAGGGTCGCCGTCACCTCCCCAGACGTAGGGTTTTGCCGAGCTGGGCGCAGGCATGGGTGATCGGCGAGTGCGCCACCGTGGACGGGGCCGGGATCTCGTCGCAACCACCGCCAGTGTTTCGGCGAGCGCGCCGTCGAACTCGTCGACGGTGGTCGCGCTCAGCAGCTTGCTGCCCAGGAAACGAGGACCGCGTTCGCCGTCGCAATCTGGGGCATCTGGGAATGCCTCGAACGACACCAACCGCTACCCCACCGACGGGCACTCACCGCGGCCGCCCGGACGTGGGCCCACCACAGGCTCGACGGCAGCTCCTAATCACCTGGATCTCACGACGTGAGGACCACCGGATGACCGTCGCCAGCGAACCGGCCCTGCGGGTCGGCGCCCGCGTCCTGCTCCTCAACCACGACGACGCGGTCCTGCTCGTCCACGCCCGCGACCGCGCGAAAGCCGCTTCACCTACCGCGGCCGCGAACACCGGTCTGATCGAGCGTCGCTGGTGGTCGGCCGCCGCGCTCTTGACCTGCCGAGACAAGCTGCTGCCCGCAGAGCTGCCAGATCTGCTGCAGGCACTCCGCGACGACCGCTTCCCGCTCGCTCCCAGGCGCGGAACGACTGAGCCACCGGACCGTCGGGTAGCAGCGCCGTCTGCCGGTAGGACGGGACACGAGCCACCGCGGCCGCCACCAGCGACCGTCCGCACCCGAGGCGCCGATACTCGGCGGCGACGTGGACGAACGCCTGCTGAGGTGGCCGGTTGGGGCGACGACCCCGCCGGCCCCTTGTTTGGAGCCGGCGGGGTCTAGATCCGAAGGAGCCCGTACGGGAGGATCCGGACCTACACCCTCGTTACCCGGCCACCCCACTTCGAAACCCGCCTCCCGCTGTGAGCTCGCCGCCGAGCGGCCGCCGGCTCGTAGCGGCCGGACGGTCCGGCAGGCTAAGTTGGTCTTCGCGATGGTTGAGAAGGCAGCTGTCTTCCAGGGCGACCCTAGGGAGAACGGCAATGGGCAGTGAGCAGGACTGGCAGCTGGACAAAGCGGCGTTCGTCGCGGACCTCGAGCCACCGGGGCCCGGACCCTTGGCGCGCCAGTTCGCCGAGCTGACGGCCGGCCTGCTCGCCGCGGCCACCGTCGAGGACATCCTGCAGCGCGTGCTCGAAGCCACCACGCTGATGGTCCCGGCCGCCGACCTGGCCAGCTTCACCCTGCTCGACGCCGGCGGACACTTCCACACACCCGCGGAGACCGGCGAAGTCGCCATCGAACTCGACCGGCTGCAATACCGGTTCCGGGAAGGGCCGTGCGTCGAGGCCGCCGTCCCCGGCGGCCCGGCCGTGGCCATCGCCCCGGACCTGACCGATGAGCCCCGCTGGCCCCGCTGGGCCCCGGCCGCGTCGGCGCTCGGGCTCGGTTCCGTCCTCGCCACCGCGCTGATCAGCGGGCCACCCAGCGGGGAATCCCACGGCGCCCTCAACGTCTACTCCCGCTCCCGCGACGGGTTGAACGAAGCCGACCGCGACGTGCTGCTCCTGCTGGCCACCCACGCTTCCCTCGCCCTGGCCGCCACCGACGCCGTGACCCGCGCGGAACTGCAGGCCACGCACCTGCGCACGGCGATCGACAGCCGGGACGTGATCGGCCAGGCGAAGGGCATCATCATGGTGCGGCGCGGCATCTCCGCGGACGAAGCGTTCGACATCCTGCGAAGGGCGTCGCAAGACCTCAACGTCAAGCTGGCCGAACTCGCCCGCACGCTCGCCGATCGCCACACCGACATCGACCTGCCCACCCGCTGACCGGCGGCTCGGTCCGCGCGTGGCAGCCCAACCCGATTCCGGGTTGCCTATCCGACCTGCCGCCGATCATCTCGTCGGCGAGCACGCGCCAACGCGACCGCGATCTGAGCGGCGACCGCCGAAACGGCGCGGTGGATTCGCTGTCTGCCGAGCACCTGACGCCAGACCGAGGCAGAATTGCGGCATGTCCGACTCAGATGGCGCAGGGACCGAGGAGCCGCCGGCGGACATCCCGGGCTCGGCGAACGAGGTGACACTCGAGAAGGTGGGTGAGGCGTTCGTTCTGCGGGTGACCGGAGCGCTGGACCTGGCCGTTGCGCCGAAGCTTCGCCGGTTGGTCGACCGCGCACAGCGGCTGGCCCCCTCGCTGCTGGTCATCGACTTGACCGAGGTCAGCTTCTTGGCCTCTACGGGGATGGCGGAACTGGTGCGGGCCGATCGCCTCGCAGCGTCGACGACAGTACGGGTCGTGGCCACCGGGCGGATCACGTTGCGACCTCTCGAACTCGCGCGCCTGACCGACGAGCTGGTGATCCGTCCCACGCTCTCGGCCGCGTTGGACCGCACGTGACCGGCCACGGCGGGTCCGTGACCAAGCTCAACCCACGTCGGCCGAGTCATCGGGTGACGGTGGCCCCGTGATGACCCTGTGCGGTCGTTGCCGGGTCAGCGGAGTCGGTGCAGCAGCGACAGCCAGTCCTCGGCGTCGGCGCGGTCGTGGTGGACGAGGAATACTGCCCAATTGGCACGGAACTCAACCACCTTCGTGCGACGGCGGGCGCGGGCGGTGAACCCGGCTGGGCGCAAGACCGCGAGGCGCTCGTGCGGCTACCTCGGGTTCGTCGGTTGAACGGCTGCAGAGCGGGTAGCCAGGATTCTCAGGCCGGCAAGACCGAGCGCGGAGAGAGGCACCCGGAGATGACCTCGGATATTCCGCATGCGGGTGAGCCGTCGAGTGACGCGCCGGCGGTCGAAGAGCTGACCGCGGGCCAGCTGGCGGCGGTCTTCGCGCGCATGTCCGGTCTGTTGCTGTCGTCCGAGAAGGTGGACACGGCGCTGAAACTGGTCACCGCACTGGCGGTCGAGATGGTGCCGGGAACGACCGGAGCGGGAATCAGCTTGCTCGACCGCCACGGTGAGCGGGTGACCGCGGCCGCCACGGACGAGGTGGTCGAGCGGGCCGACGCGGTGCAGTACCAGCTGGGTTACGGTCCGTGCCTGACCGCATGGGCGGATCGGGTGGTCGTGAGAGTCGACGATCTCGCGCAGGATGACCGGTGGCCGGCCTGGTCACGACCGGCGGCCGAGCTGGGGCTGCGCTCGGCGTTGAGTGCGCCGATGGTGGCCGGGCCCGAGCCGCTGGGCGCGCTGAAGGTCTATGCCGTTTCGCCGCATTCCTATGGAGAGCGGGAGGAACACGTCCTCACCATGTTCGCGTCCCAGGCGGCCATGCTCATCAGCAACGTGCGGACCGCGCAGGACGCCGAACGCGCCAGCGCCCAGGTCGCCGAAGCGCTGCGTGGCCGAGAGATCGTCAAATTGGCCAAGGGCATCGTCATGGCCCGTGACCGCGTCGACGAACGCGCAGCACTGCTGACGCTGGCTCAGCTGGCCGGGCACGAGCGCACCACCCTCCGCCACGCCGCCGAGCGGCTGGCCCAGTCCACGGTGCGACGGCTGCGATGACCAGCCGCGCCTGTTCGGCGACGCCGGCCGTGAGCAACGGTGAACGGCCGTGAAAAACGACCACCCGCCTGACCGGGCGGTTGAGCAGCAACGCAGTCTGGCTCTGGCGTTCAAGCGGGCCGAGCTGTCCGTCGAGGGCCTGTGGTTGCGCTACTTCGGGGTGGGCGGCGAGGCCGGCTTCATCGAGATCGACGCGTACTTGCACGGACTGACCGACTTGCCGCCACTGGAACGCGACACCCTCGCCCTCGCGGTGAACGAACGCCTGGACGAGCTGACCTGGACGCACCGGGCCGGTTTCAGCCGGCAGATCCGGGACAGCACCCCGAGAAGCGCGCCGTTCGCCGCCTTGGTGCGGCTGTTGGAGGGCACCGAGCTCGCTCCACCCGATCGGCTGCCCAAGGCCGTGGGCACCGCCGCCACCGCGCTCGGTGTGCGGATCGGCGTCTACCTCGTCGACTACGACCAGCGGCGCCTCCATCCCCTCCCGGATGCCACGCCGGAGCGACCGGTGCCGGAGCGTGCTGACCTCGACGTCGACACCACGCTCGCGGGACGTGCGTTCCGGCAGATCCAGATCCTCCCGTCGGAGTCACCCAGCGGGCCTCGCTTGTGGGTGCCCCTCGTGGACGGGGCGGAACGCCTCGGCGTCCTGGAGATCGAGGTCGACGAGGCGGACGAGTTGTACGACCCGGGCTTGCGGGTTCAGTGCCGGTGGTTGTCCATGCTGCTCGGGCACCTGGTCACCCTGATGTCGCAGTACGGGGACGACCTGGACCGGGTCCGGCTGCGGACCCGGCGGACGGTCAACGCGGAGCTGGTGTGGTCGCTGTTGCCGCCGTTGACCGCCGGCGTCGACGGTTTCGTCGTGACGGGTGTCGTCGAACCGCGGGACAGCGTCAGCGGCGACGCCTTCGACTACGCGCTGTCCGAAACCACCGCGAGCCTCTTGGTGCTGGACGCGGTCGGGCACGACCTGCGCAGCGGCCTGATCGCGGCCACCGCGTTGTCCGCCTACCGCAGCGCCCGCCGGGCCGGCCACGGGCTGTTCGAGCAAGCCCGGCTGATCGACGAAACCATCAGCGGCCAGTTCGGCGACGCCGCGTTCGCGACCGCCGTGCTCGTCGAACTCGACCTCACCACGGGACGGTTGCGCTACCTCAACGCCGGCCATCCCCATCCCCTCGTCATGCGCGGCGGGAAAATCGTGAAGCCCTTGGCCGCCGGCCGCTGCCTCCCGCTCGGCCTCGGCTTGGGCGACCTCGAAGTCGGCGAGGAGTACCTGGAAACGGAGGACTGGCTGGTCCTCTACACCGACGGCATCACCGAGGCCCGCGACAGCACCGGGGAATTCTTCGGCGAACCGCGGCTCCTGGACTTCCTGCGCCGCGAGGCCGCGGCGGGCAACCCACCGCCCGAGACCGCCCGCCGGCTCACCAAAGCCGTCCTCCACCACCAGAACGGCACGCTGCAGGACGACGCCACGGTCCTGCTCGCGCGCTGGACCCGCCCTTCCCGCGTCACCCCCTGAGCAGCCGCCGCTTGCCCGGAGCTCCCCGAGGGGTGCGCCGCAGATCACCCCGCCGGCCGCCGCGGCACCGCGTAGCGGGCCGCACGAAGGGTAGCCACTTCCCGAGGTCGGCCGGTCCTGCGGCGACGACGCACGAGGGAAGCAAATGCCGAAAACACCAGATCGGGCGTTGAGCCGGCTGACCGGTTGGGCAGCCGCGGCGGCGGCGATCCCCCGGCTTCCCGCTCTCCTCGCCCGCGACTACTGGACCAGTTCGGTTGTCGAGTCCGCCGCCGGGCACCGCATGACCGGCATCACCCACGGGCTGTTCGGCGCCCGGCTGCCCGCGTCCGGCCACGGCGCGGGCGACGAGATGACCGTCCGGTCCGACCGGCAGCCGGTCGGCGTGGACTCCCGGTCGCTCGCCACCGCCTTCCCCGGAGCGACCGGCAGCTTGGCCGTTTTCGTGCACGGGCTGGTCGAAACCGAACGCAGCTGGTTCCGCGGCTGCGGACCGGGGGCCGACTTCGGGTCTCGGCTCGCCGACGACCTGGGCGTCACTCCGGTCCACGTGCGGTACAACACCGGCCACCACGTCTCCGAGAACGGGCGCGACCTCGCCGCCCTGCTGTCCCGGCTGATCGAGGCGTGGCCGGTACCGGTCACCGACGTCGTCCTCATCGGACACTCCATGGGCGGCCTGGTCGCTCGAAGCGCGCTGTATCGGGCACAAGAACGAAACTCGCCCTGGCTCTCCCGGGTGACCCGGCTGGTCTGCCTCGGCACGCCGCACAGCGGCGCGCCCCTCGAACGACGCGTCGCCCAGTTCGTGGACCTGCTCGGCAAATCACCCGTGACCGCTCCCCTCACCTGGTTGCTCGCGCTGCGCAGCGACGGGATCCAAGACCTCGCGCACGGCTACCTGCACCATCGGCAGTGGGCCGGCGACCCCGGGGCCGAACGCCCACCGGAGCCCGTCCCTCCGGCGGGCGTCCGCCGCCTGTTCGTGTCCGCGACGCTGTCGCGCACGCGGGGAAGCACGTGGGGCCGACTGTTCGGCGACCTCCTCGTGACGCCGGTGAGCGCCGGTGAGCTGCCGGAAGAGGCCGACATCGCCTGGCTCGGCGGGATGAACCACTTCGGCCTGCTCCGAGACGATGCTGTCTACGCAACGCTCCTCGGCTGGCTCCGCGATACCACCCGCCCGGCCCAGGGCCATGATCGCGGCCGAGTAGCCGCCGGCTGAGCCGGCAAGCACTACGGCGACAGGGGAAACAGGGTGTCCAGGCCGGTCTGCCGGATTTTCGACCGCGCAATGGGGGACGGGTGCATCCGCAGCGGCACCCCGGCGACGGCGCAGCCTCGCGCCAATTTCACGAGTGCGGTCAGTGACTCCAGCGAGAGGTAGGTGACCGCGGTCAGGTCGATGATCACCTCGGTCGCCGTGCGGGCCAGGTCGGTGGTGGCGCGGGCCGCGGCGGCGAACCGGTCGGTGACGTCCTCGCCGAGCTCACCCCGCGCGCTCAGCGTCACCGGCCCTCCGGTGGATCCGGTGATCTCGACGGCAGCGATTTCGCCTCGCTCGAGGGGGGTGGTGGCGGGGATCGTGGTCATTGCGGTACTTCCGTTCTCGCAGTCGCGAAACAAGCACCGTGTCGTGGAGTTACAGCGCATCCCGGACCCCCGCCGTTACCGCGGGCGGCCCGGGTCACCCGGCCGTGGTGCCGGACCGGGGAAGTCATCTCGGCGTGGGGGCGGCCCCCTCGTGGGCCGCACGGGTGCCGTTCAGGGCCATCGCAGCTGATTTCGGCCCGCACCGTTTTGCCACGGCCCGTGGCCGGCCGTCCGACCCAGCGTCCGGCGAGCTTGCCCGCCCCCAGCGCGCCGGCGGGCCGGCTTTGCCCGGTCATCGTGACGTCGGGCATGCGACGTCCACCACCTTCCGTGGGGCGGGCTCGTCCACTCTGCTGAACACGGGCCCACCGTGAACGCTACTCCGCCGGCCGGGAGACCCCGCCTCCGACCGTGCCGGACCGTCACGGTCCGCGCCGGCTCACCGACGCGCCGTGAGCAGCGGCGCCAGGAGCGGCAACCAGGCGAGCCGGAGATGTTCGGCGTAGCGTCACCCATGTCCGGATAGCGTCCTGCCGGCAGTCCAGGATCAGCTGGGCCGTGAGGCGAAAGAGACACATGACCACCACCGAAGGCCCCGGGCCGGACGCGCAGCCGCGGGCGCAGGTACTGGACGAAGTCACCGGCGCGCTGGAAGCGCTGACCGCCGCCCTCACCGACGAAGAGGACCTGCGGGTCCTGCTGCAGCGGGTCTGCGAACAGGTGACCCGCGCGGTGCCGGGCGTGGACGCGGCCACGATCACCTTGCTGCGCGGCGGCGAGCCCTACACCCCCGCCGGAACCAGCACCGTCTGCGTCGAGCTGGACCGGGACCAGTACCGGCTGGGAGCCGGGCCGTGCCTGGACGCGGCGACATCGGGGAGGGTGACGCGGGTGGCGATCGACGCCGCCGCCGACCGGTGGCCCCGCTTCGCCGCCGGCGCCGCAGCCGCCGGGATGGGCAGCTTCCTGTCCGCACCGATCGTCATCGACGGCGAACACGCCGGTGCCGTCAACTGCTACAGCACCGACACCACCGGCTTCGCCGACCTCGACGAGCAACTACTGGAACTGTTCACCGCGGCGGCCGAAGCCGGGCTACGGGTCTTCGCCCGCTACAGCCACGCCCGCGACGTCGCCCAGCAACTACAGACCGCCCTCGAGACCCGGGGCGTCATCGAGCAGGCCAAAGGCGTCATCATGGCCGCGCGCCGCATCCCCGCCGACGAAGCCTTCCAGGTACTCGTCGCCCAATCCCAGAACGGCAACATCAAACTCCGCGACCTCGCCGCCCGCTTGATCGCCAACCTGCTCACCGACACCAGCGGGATACCGCCTGCCGGGTGAAGCAGCTGAGAGGCAGCAGAACCGGACGCCCCACTCGGCCGGCGCTCTCCCACCGATTTCACTGCCCAGCTGACCGTTGTTCCCCACCGGCCGCGGACGTGATGATTCCGTCCACTCTGGACACCGCGAGAACCGGACAAGGTCTTTGCCGAGCCGGAGTGAACCACGGCCGGCAGTAGCGCACCGAGATCCTCGCTGTCGGCAAGCACTCCGAGGACTCCGGCGGCCCGCAGTGCATCCCGGACCGGACCGCGGGCGTGCACAATTCGGCACGGAGCCGCATTCGGCACGATGCGCTTACGGTCCTCGGGAACCTGCTCGTCCGTCACCGGCGGTCTTGCGTCCGGTCGGGTGTGCTGTTGTGGTTGGGTGGGTCCCGAGTGATCGGAGGTCGCCGTGGACGGTGGGAAGCTGGGACCGGGTGATGTGCTGGCGGCCGCCGAGACCGCCCCGCCCGTGGAATCGGTCGAGGTCGTCGCGCGTGACCTGGCGAAGCGGCTGGGCGCCTTCGACGTGTCCTTCCTGCTGGTCGACCTCGTCGAGGAACACCTGGTCCGGCTGACCTCGACCGCGCGGGACCCGGACGGGCGCGACCCGGAGCCGGTCAAGCTGCGGGCCAGCGTCTACGAGCAGGTACTGCGCACCCAGCGGCCGTGGCGGGAGGAAAACGACGGCGGGGTGCGGGCGGTGCTGCCGGTGACCAACCGCGGCGACTGCGTCGGTGTCCTGGAGGCGACCGTGCCCTTCTGCGATGAGGAGGTGCTGGCCCAGCTGGGGCAGGCCGCCCACGCGCTGGCCTACGTCATCGTCACCGACCGCCGCTTCACCGACCGATACCACACCGGCCGGCGCACCACCCCGATGAGCCTGGCCGCGGAAATCCAGCACCAGCTCCTGCCCACGGCGTCCTGCTGCGAGGCGGCCCAGTTCACCGTCGCCGGTGCCCTGGTGCCCGCCGACGACATCGGCGGCGACACCTACGACTACACCCTGGACCGCGAGACCCTGCACCTGTCGATCACCGACGCCGCCGGTCACGACGTGGCCTCGGCGCTGACCGCGACCCTGCTGGTCGGCGCGCTGCGCGGCGCCCGCCGAGCCGGCCTCGGCCTGGCCGAGCAGGCACGGCAGGCCAACCAGGCACTCCTCGACCACGGTGGCGAGGTGTCCCTGGCGACCGGGCTGCTGCTGCGCGTGGACCTGCGAACGGGCGGGGTCGAGCTGGTCGACGCCGGACATCCCGCACCGCTGCTGCTGCGCGACGGTGTGGTGAAGCCGATCGAGGTGGAGCCGGACCTGCTCTTCGGCGTCCGGCCGTACCCCTTCCGGGTGCAGCGGCTGGACCTGCGCCCCGGCGACCGGCTGGTGCTGCTCACCGACGGCATGCTCGAACGCGACGCCGCCGGCGCCGACCTGCCCGCGCTGATCCGCGAGACCAGCGGGCTGCACACCAGAGAGCTGGTCCAGGCAGCGACCCGGGCGGTGACGCACGCCTGCCACGGTCACCTGCAGGACGACGCCACCGTGCTGTGCCTGGACTGGCACGGCACCGACCGCACCGAACGCAACGCCGACTACGGCGCCGACACCGACACCGCCTCACCGGCCGGCACCTCCGGTGACCCGGTGTGACCACCGGGCACCAAGGCCACCTGCCTCGAGTAGCGACGCGACGTCCACGACGTAGACCCGGTGACGTGGCGGAGATGCCGACCGGGCGGGAAAGCGGCCACCTCCGGCGGCCCGCGGCCCTGTGTGCCGGGGCTACCGGCAGCGGGCGGAGTTCGTCGTCCGGGCCTGCGAGTTCCTGGCCGAGGGGCTCGCCGCGGGCGAGCGCGTCCTCTACGCCGCCCCCGGCGCCCCGGAAGTCCTCGCCGGGCAGCTGCGGGCGACAGTGCCGCCGCCGTTGGCGCTCGAGCGCGCCGACCTGCGGTCCCGAGGGACCGGTCGCCATCGATGCCCGGGGGCTGCGGTTCATCGACCACCTCACCGCGGGCGAACCGACCATCGTGTCCCTGGAGCCGGACCGGGCCGAACTGGTGCGCGCGGCACTGCCCGCCTCCGCGGGAACGCAGTTCATCGAGAACCTCGTGCTCGCGGTGAGCGAGATCGTCACCAACGCGCTCGCCACGGCCGCCCACCGGTTCACCTGCGGATCTGGGCCGACACCGAGCACATGGTCGGCACCGTGCACGACGCCGGCCCCGGCCCCGGCCCCGACGACCCGTTCGCCGGCCTGCTCCCCGCCGACCGGCGCGTCGGCGGGCGCGGGCTGTGGATCACCCACCGGATCTGCACCCACGTCGCCCTCCACCGCGACGACACCGGCTTCACCGTCCGCCTCACCGCGGGACTCCCCCAGCCTCGGCGTTCGTAGCCGGACGAGTCAGACCGTCGTGAGACGCCTGATCATCCGGTAGCGGAATCCTCGGTGGTGTCGTCAACGGTCCAGGTCAGGATGACGGTGGTGCCGTTGTCCCGGTGGATGGTCGTGGTGTGGTCGGCCAAGACGCCGATCAGCGAAAGGCCGCGCCCGCGAAGGGTGTCGGTGGCATCCCTGACCTTCCAGGTGCCGTAGTCGGTGACGGTGACCGTCACCTGGCCACGGTGACGTTCGCCGTGCACCTCGACGGCGCCGGGCCGCGGATCGTCGCGGTAGGCGTGTTCGACGGAGTTGGACAGGGCCTCGTAACTGGCCAGGACCAGGTCCTCGCTGCGCTCGACGGTCATGCCGAGTCCCGCCGCCCACTGGGTCAAGCCGCTGCGCAGCCCGGCGAGCTCGTCGACGGTGGCGTCGGCGCGTCGGTGGAATTCGGCCGCCGGCGGGTCGAGGTGGCGGTGGACGTGGATGAGAGCGATGTCGTCGTCGTGGCGGCCGAGGGTGAGCTCGGAGATCAGCTCGTCCCACGCCGCCTCCCGGTCGGGCGCTTCGCGTACCCGGGTGATTCCCTCCAGCAGCCATTCGATACCGACGGTGAGGTCCCGGGTGCGGCTTTCGACCAGGCCGTCGGTGTAGAGCACCAAGTCGACCCCGGGCGGGAACGCCGTCATCCGCTGCGGGAATTCGCTGCCGACGCCCAGTGGCTGGGCCAGCGCTTCGCCGATCTGCTGAACCTCACCGTGCGGCGCGATGAGCACAGCGGGGAGGTGGCCGGCGTTGGCGTAGGTGAGATTGCGCCGGCCGGGATCGTGCACGGCATAGAAGCACGTGACGAAGCTGGCATCGAACAGCCCCGCGGCCAGCTGGGAAACGTTGCGCAGGACCTCGGACGGAGCCAGCTCCAGCAGGGCGTAAGACCGGATGGCGGTACGGATCTGCCCCATGATGGTCGCGGCGGTGACCCCGTGCCCGACGACGTCGCCGATGACGAACGCGGTGGACCCCGACGACAGCGGGATGACGTCGAACCAGTCGCCACCGACCTTGCTCCCGGTCGTCGCCGGCAGGTACCGCGTCACCACATCCGCCCCGCTGACGTCGGGAACGACCGGCAGCATGCTGCGGGACAGCTCGGTGGCGAAGATCCGTTCCCGTTCGTACAGCCGCGCGTTGTCCAGGGCGATGGCCGCGTACCGGGCAAGACTTTCGGCGAGGAACTCGTGACGTGCGGTGAACCGGTCCGCCTGCGGATGGCCGAAGAAGAAGCCGCCCAGCACCTCCTCGGTCGTCGGGCTGATCACCGGGACGGCGAGGTAGCTGCGCACCGGCAGGTGGTCTTCCGGCATCCCGTGGTACGGCGCGTTCCGGCCGAACCGGGGATCCTGGGTGATGTCGGGACTACGGACCGTGCCGACGCCGTCGAACGTGGGGCCGAACACCGCAGTGTTGCGGGGCATCGGGAACCGGGAAAACGCCTCCCGCGGCACCCCGGAGATCGTGTACAGCGTGTAGGACTCACCCAGTTCGTCGACCAGGTTGTAGAAGAACGCGCCGAACTCGGCACCGGTCGCCTTCGTGGCCGCGTCGGTCGCTTTCTGCACCAGCCGGTCGACGTCGAGCTGAGCGGTCAGCTCCCGTCCCACCGAATGCAGCAGGTCCAGGACGGACGCTTCGGCGTGCAGTTCCCGGACCAGCCCGGCGACCGGGCCGGTCACCAGGCCGGCCCCCTCCACGAGAGCCCGGTGGCGCTCACTGACCGGGTCGGTGGCGAACATCAGCACACCTTCTCCACGGCTGAGGACGCCCACGGCCGCGGACACCGGCACGCCGGGCAGCAGCTCGTCCAGCAGCACGCCGCCGGGAACGACCAGTGCCAGGCCCTCGTCCGGGTCACCGCCGGCCAACCGGCGCCGCTCGGCGTCAGCCAACCGGAGCGTCTTCACTTCGACCAGCTCGCCCTCGCTGCCGACGAAAGTGCCGCGCAACGCGTCGATCAGGTCATCGAACCCGCTCTGGCCGGTCACGCGGGAGCCAGCGCGGCCGAGAGCGTGGGAGCGATCACCAGTTCGTCGGTCAGCCGCGTGAGCTGGAGCGGGCGCACGGTGACACGTCCGGTGGCCACGACCCGCACGGCGATCGACGGCGTGCTGCGATGGGCTCGTACCAGTTCCGCCATCCCCGCGGATGCCAGGAAGCTGACCTCGGACAAGTCGATGACCAACACCGAGGGGGCCAGCCGCTGCGCGCGATCGACGAACTGACGGAGCTTCGGCGCCAAAGACAGGTCCAGCGCTCCGGTTACCCGCAGGACCAGCGCCTCGTCCCGCTTTTCGAGTGTCACCCCGTCCGCCGCGCCGCCGTCATCCCCCGACGGCTCCTGGATCTTCGAATCAGGCGTCTCGAACATGCCGCAATTCTGCCTCGACCTCGTCGCAGGTGCTTATCAGATGTCGCGGTGCCTGCCCGGCCGGCCGGGCCCTCCGCGGCATCGGCGCAGCCAGAAATCCGCGGCGAACACCCTGGCCCGCGCTCGAATCGCCAGCACTGCCGGCGTGTTCCGAACGAACGCGCGTGGCCAGGAGCCGCGTTCGATCGCCCTCAACCGCCGGGCATCAGACCGTGACCCGGGGTTCGGCCGGTCCGTCGCCGCTCCTCCCGCAGTTTCGCGCGACCCGGCTACCCGGCGCGCGCGAAACAACCCGGGAAAACGGGTGTATCGCCAAGCGGCTCGGGTAAGCGCGGGCGACGCCGACGTACCGGAGGACCGCATGACCGACACCGCTGCCCGGCCGACCCCGATCCCCCACCGCCCGGCGTGGCGCGCCCCGCGCGGCTCGACGATCCTGAAAACGCTGCGCACCACCGACCACAAGACGATCGGCGTGCTGTACCTGACGACGTCGTTCGGGTTCTTCCTCATCGGCGGCCTGACCGCACTGCTCATGCGCGGCGAACTGGCACGGCCCGGCCTGCAATTCCTCTCCCCCGAGCAGTACAACCAGCTGTTCACCATGCACGGCACCATCATGCTGCTGCTCTACGCCACCCCCAACCTCTTCGGCTTCGCCAACTTCGTCCTGCCCCTGCAGATCGGCTCACCGGACGTCGCGTTCCCCCGGCTCAACGCCTTCTCCTACTGGCTCTACCTCTTCGGCGGCCTCATCGTCCTCTCCGGCTACCTCACCCCGGGCGGCCCACCCGACTTCGGCTGGACCGCCTACACCCCGCTGTCCAACGCCATCCACTCCCCCGGCGTCGGCGGCGACCTCTGGATCGCCGGCCTGATCATCACCGGCCTCGGCACCATCCTCGGCGCGGTCAACATGATCACCACCGTGGTCTGCCTGCGCTGCCCCGGGATGCTCATGTGGCGGATGCCGATCTTCACCTGGAACATCCTGTTCACCTCGGTGCTGATCCTGCTCGCCTTCCCGATCCTCACCGCCGCCCTGTTCGGGCTGATGGCCGACCGGCACCTCGGCGCCCACGTCTTCGACCCCGAAAACGGCGGCGCGATCCTCTGGCAGCACCTGTTCTGGTTCTTCGGCCACCCCGAGGTCTACGTCGTCGCCCTGCCCTACTTCGGGATCGTCACCGAAATCATCCCCGTGTTCAGCCGGAAACCCCTGTTCGGCTACAAGACGATGGTGTTCGCGACCCTCGCGATCACCGCGCTGTCCGTCGCGGTGTGGGCGCACCACATGTTCGCCACCGGCGCCGTACTGCTGCCGTTCTTCTCCTTCATGACCTTCCTCATCGCCGTACCGACCGGCATCAAGTTCTTCAACTGGATCGGCACCATGTGGAAAGGCTCGGTCACATTCGAGTCACCGATGCTGTGGTCGGTCGGGTTCCTGGTCACGTTCCTGCTCGGCGGCCTCACCGGCATCATCCTGGCGTCGCCGCCGCTGGACTTCCACGTCCACGACACCTACTTCGTCGTCGCCCACTTCCACTACGTGCTGTTCGGCACGATCGTGTTCGCCACCTTCGCCGGGATCTACTTCTGGTTCCCCAAGATCACCGGCCGGATGCTCGACGAGGGTCTGGCGAAGTGGCACTTCTGGACGACGTTCCTCGGCTTCCACACCACGTTCCTCGTCCAGCACTGGCTCGGCGACGCGGGCATGCCGCGCCGCTACGCCGACTACCTCTCCAGCGACGGCTTCACCGGCATGCACACGGTGTCCACGATCGGCGCGTTCCTGCTCGGCCTGTCGGTGCTGCCGTTCATCTGGAACGTCGTGAAGACCTACCGCTACGGCGAGCCGGTCGACGCCGACGACCCGTGGGGCTTCGGCAACTCCCTCGAATGGGCCACCACCAGCCCGCCGCCGCGGCACAACTTCCTCGAGCTGCCGCGGATCCGCTCCGAACGGCCCGCGTTCGAACTGCACTACCCGCACATGATCGAGCGGATGCGCGCCGAAGCGCACATCACGAAGGGGCACCCGAAGGACGCCGCATCCCCGTTCGAGGTCGCCGCGGGCGCCACCCAGCCCGACGAGCAGGGCGAGACCGAAGACCCCCGCGGCCGGTGAAAGGAGAGTCGTGCCAGACCTGCCGTTGCCGCACTACGACCAGCGGCGCGGGCGGCCCTGAGTGGCCGGACGCCGTGAACCCGCCGTGGCCGCGTCGGACCAATGGCTCGACGACGAAGGCGTGCGCGAACCCCGCGGGTCCGTGCACGCCTGGCGGATCGGGACCAACCAGACGCTCTGCGGCATCCCCCTGCGCAAAGCCGGGCTGCGGCGCTTCCCCCACGTGCTGTGGCTGGACGCCCACCGGCGAGCCGTGCCTCCGAAGTCCGCGGGCCCGGGCGGGGCAGGGCACGGTTACGGGACAAGGACCGGGGTATTCCGCCCGCTCGGCCCGGATGACCCGCCGTCGCGACGACCGGCTCGTCCCGGGCTCCCGCCGAACCGATCTGCCGGAGGAGGCGCCGTGCGTGCCATGGTGTATCGCGGACCGTACAAGATCCGTGTCGAAGAGAAGGACGTTCCGCCGATCGAACACCCCGGTGACGCGATCGTGCGGGTCACGACGGCCGCGATCTGCGGCTCCGACCTGCACCTCTACCACGGGATGATGCCGGACACCCGGGTCGGCATGACCTTCGGCCACGAGTTCATCGGCGTGGTCGAAGAAGTGGGCTCCGGCGTGCGGAACCTCCGGCGCGGCGACCGGGTCATGGTGCCGTTCAACGTCTACTGCGGGACGTGCTGGTTCTGCGCGCGCGGCCTGTTTTCGAACTGCCACAACGTCAACCCCAACGCCACCGCCGTCGGAGGCATCTACGGCTACTCCCACACCACCGGCGGCTACGACGGAGGCCAGGCGGAGTTCGTCCGCGTCCCGTTCGCCGACGTCGGCCCTTCGGTGATCCCGGACTGGCTGGACGACGAGGACGCCGTCCTGCTCACCGACGCCCTCGCCACCGGGTACTTCGGCGCGCAGCTCGGCGACATCGTGGAAGGCGACGTCGTCGTGGTCTTCGGCGCCGGCCCGGTCGGGCTCTTCGCGGCGAAGTCGGCCTGGCTGATGGGCGCGGGCCGGGTCATCGTCATCGACCACCTCGAATACCGGCTGGAGAAGGCCCGCACCTTCGCCCACGCCGAGACCTACAACTTCGCCGAATACGACGACATCGTGGTGCACCTGAAGAAGATCACCGACCACCTCGGCGCCGACGTCGCGATCGACGCGGTCGGCGCCGAGGCCGACGGCAACTTCACCCAGCACGTCACCTCGGCCAAGCTCAAGCTGCAGGGCGGGTCGCCGGTCGCGCTCAACTGGGCCATCGACGGCGTCCGCAAGGGCGGCACCATCTCGGTGATGGGTGCCTACGGCCCGATGTTCAGCGCCGTCAAGTTCGGCGACGCGCTCAACAAGGGGCTGACGCTGCGGATGAACCAGTGCCCCGTCAAGCGGCAGTGGCCGCGGCTGTTCGAGCACATCCGCAACGGCTACCTCAAGCCCAGCGACATCGTCACCCACCGCATCCCCCTCGAGCACATCGCCGAGGGCTACCACATGTTCTCCGCCAAGCTGGACGGCTGCATCAAGCCGCTCATCGTCGTCTGAGAAGGGCAACGACCATGACCTATACCTCGGAGCGGCCGCCGATCGCCGAGTCGAGCGACGAGCTGCGTGCCCGGATCCCCGGCTGGGGCGCCGACCTGGACCCGAAGGACCGGCCGTCGGTGCCCAAGCTGCAATGGCAGGAGGACCGCTCGGGTGCTCACTGGGAGTTCCCCGAACGGCAGCCGGAGAAGTGGCCGCGGGAACGGTCGATCGAGCACAAGTTCCTCACCCCGGTCTTCGGGACCTCGTGCCCGCCGAGGGGCATTTCCGGCGCGCTGCGCAAGCTGTCCTACCGGAAGTACAGCGAAGGACGAGCCGCGCACTGGCTCCTGCTGCTGGCCGCCGACCGGGTGGACGCGTGGGAAAGCCACCTGCGCTCGTTCGGCACGCTGCGCCCGGACAACCCGATCACCGAGACCGGCGTGCTGAGCGAGTTCCGCCGGCACGGGATCTCCTCGCGGCTCGGGAAGAACCGCGCGGACGTCAAGCACCAGCTGCTCGACCCGATCATCGTGGCGGGCCCGTGGGTGCTGGCCGGCGGTCTGGCCTTCTCGGCCGTCCGGAAGCTGGTGCGCCGGACGGCGAACAGGGCGAAGGCCGGGAAGGGATCCGGCCCGCGGTGACGACGTCTCCGGCGCGGGCCGTGCCCCTCGGCCGCGCCGGAAGGTCCCGGTCGAGTTCGAGCCGCTCCTGTCGTTCCGAACAACGCGTCCTCTTCGGAGGGTCAGCGTCGAGGACGACTCCGCGGCCGGGTCCGGGCGCTCCTCGGCGAGCCGCTCCCCCAGCGGTGCTCGGGGAGTGACCGCGATTCCGGGTGTCTGACCCTCCGGCGCTGTCGGACTCGACTTCGCCAGAAGGACGTCGTATGCCGAACCGGGTGTTGGTCAGCCCGGACACCAGCCCCATTCCGGGTGAGGGATGCGGCCGGGACACCCTTTACGTCGCCAGGGTGGTCTCCGGCGAGGGCACCCTCCTCGGCCGGGTCATGGTCTGCACGTCCTGTTGGCAGGACCGTCCGGCGCACCGGTCCAGGCGCGGCGCGTAGCGGCCTCGAACCGGCCGTTCCGGATCCTCGTCGGCGCCTCCCAGCACGGCAACATGAACTGCACCAGGTCACCGCCGGGATCTGTGAGCGACGCACGTCACGCCCGTCGCGGTCGGTGGACGGGAACACCGTGCTGCGGCGGGCGTTGGAAGGGGTGTCGGTACGGCGGAGTCCCCGGGCCTCACCCCTTCCGCCCTCCCGGAACACCGGTTCACCCCGGAGCCGGGTCGCGCATCCGCCGAGAGGCGACCCCCGTACCGACCCTTCAGCCACCGCTTCCGCTCGCAGGTCTCCCCCACCCTTTGCCGAGCGGAAGCGGTTCTCCGTCGCCGGAACCCGGTCAGGTCAGCGGCTGCCCGCCCGTGACACCGAGAACCTCGCCGGTGACATAGCTGGACTCCTGGGAAGCGAAGAACACGAACGCCGGAGCCAGCTCGGCCGGTTGCCCGGCCCGGCCCATCGGAGTCTGCTCGCCGAACGAGTCCACCTTCTCCTTCGGCATGGTGGCCGGGATCAGCGGCGTCCACACCGGACCCGGTGCCACCGAGTTCACCCGGATCCCCTTGTCCGCCAGGTCCTGGGCCAGCCCCTTGGTGAAGGTCACGATTCCCCCCTTGGTCGTGGCGTAGTCCAGCAGCTCCGGCGACGGCTGGGACGCCTGGATCGACGACGTGTTGATGATCGCCGACCCCCGGGGCATGTGCGGCACGGCCGCCTTGCACAACCAGAACATCGCATACAGGTTGGTCTTCAGCACCCGGTCGAACTGTTCGGTGGAGATCGCGAGCAGGCCTTCTTCCTGTGCCATCTGGTAAGCGGCGTTGTTCACCAGCACGTCGATGCCCCCCAGTTCGGCAACCGCCGTGTCGATGACGTGCGTGCAGTGCTGCTCGTCGCGAATGTCGCCGGGCACCAGCACCACCCGCCGGCCCGCCTCGCGCACCAGCTCCGCCGTGCGCTCGGCGTCGTCCTGCTCCTCCTCCAGGTAGGACAACACCAGATCCGCGCCCTCACGGGCAAACGCAATCGCGACCGCCCGGCCGATCCCGGAGTCCCCACCGGTGATCACCGCCCGGCGACCCTCCAGCCGGCCGCTACCGCGGTAGGACTCCTCACCGTGGTCCGGTGCCGGGTCCATGGCCTCGCCCGAGCCGGGGTGCGGCTGCTCATGGCCCTGCTGCTCCTCCGGGCTCGGGTGCCGCTCCGCGGTCTCCTGGCTGTGCTGGTCTTCGGTCATACCCGCCTCCTCAAGGTCTTCCTGGTGGCCTGTACCCGATTCGGCGACGTCCACGCCGCCGCCGAGATTTCCGGTGGCCGCCGGTGGCGACGCATCGATCACGTGACGCCCGCGGTTACCGTCGCCTCCCCGAGAACGGCGTCACCGGGACGGCGGCGGACCGGGACCACCCGGCCGGCATGAGGACGGCGACCAGCGCGGCCGGACGCGCTCGGCAAGGCCCTTTGACGGGCTACCCAGGATCGCGTGGCCAGGCGGGGAGCGAAAGCCGGCACCGGGGCTCAGGTGAAGCCGGCGAGCCCGCACGCCTGGGCGAACACTTCGTCGAGCATCGGCTCGGTGAGCAGGCCGGTGTGCACGTTGCGCGGACTCGGGTGATAGCTGCCCAGCAGCACCAGCCCGCTGCCCAGCCGGTGTTCCCCGCCGTGGGCGAACGCCGGCTTCGGCCGAACCCCCGCCCAGTGCAGCGCGGCCCGCCAGGCGAACCCACCGAGGCAGACGAGCACGCGCAGATCGTCGAGGGCAGCCACTTCGGCCGAGAGGTACGGCAGGCAGTTGTCGCGCTCGGCCGGCGTCGGCCGGTTGGCCGGTGGGGCGCAGCGGACGGCCGAGGCCAGCCACGTCCGGTGCAGCCGCAGCCCATCACCGGCGTGGTCGGACACCGGCCGGTCGGCGAGCCCCGCCCGGTGCAGGGCCCGCATCAGAAGACTCGCCGTGGGGTTCCCGGTGAAGGCTCGTCCGGTGCGGTTTCCCCCGTGCGCGGCCGTCGCCAGCCCGAGCACGAAGATCCGAGCGGCCGGGTCGCCGAAACCCGGGACGGGCCGGGCCCAGTACGCCTGCCCGGAATAGCGGTCGGGCGCCTGGGCCGCGACATCCGTTCGCCAGGCCACCAGGCGAGGGCAGCGGACACAGGAAACGATCCGGGCGCCGACCCGGTCGAGCTCGGTCAAGGACACAGCCCCAGTCCAGCACGACTTGCCCACCACCGCCGACTTCGGTTGACGAGACCGAAGACCTGGGGCGCACAGAGCCTGCCTTACCCCTCCACAATGCCGTCCGCACCAGACAATGCGCGGCGGCCTGGCCACGCTTGCCGCGCAGAAGCTCTGCGTGAGCACGATCGCCGGAGTCATGTCTTGTGCTCAGCCGCACCGGGCGGGCACCAGGCCGTCCTTGATCTCGCCGAGCCGGGAAACGTCTGGAATATGGCGAGTCCGGCGCACGACATCCGAGACGGATCGGCGATTCTCTCACTGATTTCACTGGGGCACAGCTGGGGCAAACCCCCTCTCAGGACTGCGGCGAACGGCGCTGGCAGTGAGGGAGTCAGGGGTTCGAGTCCCCTTAGCTCCACAGTGACGAAACACCGCCCACCGGATCTGAAGATCCAGGTAGGGCGGTCTTTCGTTGTGGCGGACCTTGAGTTTCGTCATGGGGAAGTTCAGCCACCGGTCGGTAGCGGGGGCAAAACTGGGGCACGACGCCGACGGCGCTCTGCCCGCAGTAAGCCCGACGCCCGCGTGAGTCGACCTCGATGCGGTTCGCCCACCGCCCGTCTCCTTCGGTGCGGTTGAGCGGTTGACCGCGACCATGTGCCGTCGCTGACATGCCGACGGCTGGGTCGAGGGTGCGGCGGCGTACCTGGCGACGGCAAGGCCGACGTGGTCACGTTCAGCCGCGGGAGCACCGCCGATGCCTACGTCACACTCTCCGACGGCACCAAGTTCGACGGCAACGGCTCGATGTGGCAGGACTACTTCGCTGCCAACAACGAAGTACCCGTGGTCGGAGACTTCAACGGCGACGGCAAAGACGACATCCTCACCTACACCCGCGGCACCGCCGGAGACGTCTACGTAGCTCTGTCCACCGGTACGAGTTTCGCGGCCAGCTCACCCTGGCACGGGAACTTCGCTTACAACAGCGAAGTTCCCGTCCCTTGGGCGATCGCGATCCTCTGGCACCATGCGGGTCCGGCCGGGCCCGCAGTCCGGTTGATAAGCTCCGCACCGAGCGACGAGTGATCATCGTGCGGTGACTCTCTCTGACCAGGGGTCGGACACCAGCAGTACCCACTCCTCGCGTTCGCCATGTCCGATCTGAAGCTCCGACGCAGGTGTGGGTGCCCGGACGGCTCAACCAGGCATCACCCATCGGCAAAAGGAGCGGTCCGCAGATGAGCACGGTCGTCGCCGACGAATCACCCGCCCTGCCCGATGAGCTCGGCGGGGTGCGTCGGGCTGCGCTGGGGACCTGGCTGTTGCTGGGACTCACCGTAGCTGTGTTCGCGGTCCTGGCCTGGAACCGGCGCTGGATGAGCGACGACGGCATGATCGTCCTGCGCACAGTCCGCCAGATCCTCGCCGGCAACGGACCCGTCTTCAACGCCGGCGAACGCGTCGAGTCCAACACCAGCACCCTGTGGACCTACCTGTTGGTTGCGTTCGGTTGGATCCCCGGCCTGCGCCTCGAGTGGCTCGCCGTGATCCTGGGACTACTCTGCTCCATCGGCGGCCTGCTCCTCGCACTCGACGGCACCCGGCGACTGGTCAGCGCCACGCGTCCCGCGCTCGTCGTCCCGGCCGGGGCGCTCGTGCTGATCGTGCTGCCGCCCTCCCTCGACTTCGCCACCTCAGGCCTGGAAACCGGCCTGATCACCCTGTGGCTCGGCTCGACCTGGTGGCTGCTCGTCCGCCACGCCCGCCGGACACCCGCCTGCCCGGTCGCGGTCACTGCCCTCGTCGTCGGACTCGGTGTGCTGGTCCGGCCGGACCTGGCGCTGTTCAGCGCCGTCGCCGGCGTCGGGCTTCTGGTGCTGGAATGGCGAGGCTGGCGCCGCGCCCTGCTGTGGATCGCCGCGGCCGCGGCCCTGCCGATCGCCTACCAGGTCTTCCGGATGGGCTATTACGGCCTGCTCACCCCCAACACAGCCCTGGTCAAGGAAGCCTCCGGCGCATTGTGGGGCCGCGGGTGGAACTACCTGACCGACTTCACCGGGCCCTACTACCTGTGGATCCCCCTCGTCCTGTGTGCCCTGCTCGGCGGCCTGCGCCTGTGGCGAACCCGGGTAGACCGGCCGGTCGCGGTCGTCGTGGCAGTGCCCCTGCTCGGCGGACTGGCCCTGGCCACCTACGTGGTCCGCGTCGGCGGCGACTTCATGCACGGCCGCATGCTGCTACCGGCGCTGTTCAGCCTCTTGCTGCCTGTGCTGGCCGTGCGGCTGACCCGGGCGACCGCCGTACCCGTCGTCGCGCTCGCGGTGTGGGCAGTGGTCGCCGGCGGGTGGCTGCGCACCGCCACCGACCTGAACGGGCTTGCGAACGACACCATCGACGTCGCCGACGAACGGGCCGCGTACGTCGCCGCCAGCCACCACGAACATCCGATCCTGGCCGAGGACTTCGACGAGTTCACCGCGATGGCCGGCCCCCTCAACGCCATGCTCGCCACCGGGCAGGAACCGGCCGTGCTCGTCCAGAACAAGCAAGGCGTCTGGCACCGTTACCCCACGACCAACGGACGCACCGTTGTCCAGTTCTTCAACATCGGCGGCCCCGGCATGCTCCTGCCCCTGGATATCTGGGTCCACGACCCGATCGGCCTGGCCAACCCGACCGCCGCGCATTCCACTCCGTACCCGGAACGCCGGATCGGCCACAACAAATACGCCGGCAGCGTCTGGGACATCGCCGAGCTGAGCAACGAAACCTCGACCGAACTGACCCGGTACGGCGACGTCGTGGACACCAGCATCGACGCGATCCGCGGCATCTTCGCCTGCTCACCTGATCGGGAAATGCTCGAGTCCGTCCGGGCGCCACTGACGCCCGAGCGCTTCTGGCAGAACCTCATCCACGCCGTCGGGCGCAGCAGCCTGCGTTACGACCACGACCCCCGCCAGGCACATCACTGCAGCTGAGACCCGGGGCGAAGGACCGATGGATCGCGCGAGCTTCAGCGGACCTCGGCGCGGATGGCGGTGTCGAGGTCGGTGGCCGTCAGCTGGAAGGTACGGGCCGTCTCCGTCGCGTCCATATGGAACGGCGCATACCACTGGTAGTCCATTTCGGACACTTCGCGGGCCATCGGCACGATCAGTCCGGCCGTGCGCATCACGAAACGCGGCAGCCGGATCAGCTTGATCGGTGGCCGGTCCGCCGCGACGGCGTAGCGCTGCGCCAGGTCGCGGATGGTGACGGCCGGGGGCGACGGCACGTGCCAGGCACGGCCCCATGCCCGCTCCTCCGAGGCCAGCCTCACGAGGGCCCGTGCCATGTCGACGTTGACGGTGAAGGTGTGCGGCACGTCCGGGTCGCCGGTGATCCAGGCCGGCTTCCCCTTCCGCAGGGCCTGCTCGAGGAGCAGGGAGTAGAGGCCGTTGGCGTCCTTGCCGATGTAGTCGGAGCCGCGGACCTCGACGGTGCGGATGCCCGCGGCGAGCGCCTGCTCCCACATGCGCCTGCGCAGGCGCCCCTTGTGCCCGGCAGCGGCCATCGGGGTGTGCTCGTTCATCCGGCCATCGGGCTGCGGGCCGTAGGCGTACAGACTGCCGGTCAGCGCGAGGACGGCGCCGTTCGCTTTGGCCGTGGCGACGGCCGCCGCCTGCAGGGGTGGCAACAGGCGCTCCCACGACGTGTACGACGGCGGGTTGGCGCAGTGGTAGATCACCTCCGCGCCGCGGGACAGCTCAGTCAGGCGGGACGGGTCGGACGCGTCGGCGGCGACCCGGTCGATCAGCCGGTGCTCGGGACCGGAACCGCTGCGAGTGATGATGCGGACGGTCTCCCCCTGCTCGACGAGCAGACGGGCGACGTTGGATCCGATCGACCCGGCGCCGATGACGACGTGCTTGGCCATGACGAGCTCCTCGCTTGCTAACGCTGTTAGATTTTCTAACGACGTTAACTCTGACGCTCTTCGCCGGCGCGGTCAAGGGCGGTGGCTAGTGTTCGAGGACACCCTTGAAGCGAAGTGACGGACCATGTCGACCAGCACGAGACGGGCCCGCGAACGGGCGAAGACCCGCGAGCGGATCATCGAGGCCGCACTGCACGTCCTCGAGACCGAGGGCATCACGGCCTTGACGATCCGGCGCATCGCCACCGACGTCGAATACTCCGCGCCCGTCGTCTACCAGCACTTCGCCAACAAGGACGCGCTCCTGCTCGAGCTGGTCGCGCACGGCCACCGCCTGATGCTGACCGAGTTCCGCGAGGCCGCCGAGGAGCCCGACGCGGATCGGCGCATGACGCGCATCGCGTCGGAGTACGTACGGTTCGCCGGCGAGCACCCCCACCTCTACCGGGTCATGAACGACCCGGTGGTCGACGGGGACGAACGCCGGCGCGTCGTGGAGCCGGCCATCGACGTCCTCAAGGAATTGCTCACCAGCTGGTCGACGGCCCACGACGTGGTGCTGGCCGATCCGGACCAGGCCTGCGAGATCCTCTGGGGCACACTGCACGGCATCGCGTCGCTCGGCCACCTCGGCCGAATCGGCAACGACCGCGCCCGCCGCCTCGCCGAACAGGCGCTCCACGCGATTCTCCTCGGCTGGCGAACCGAAGCGCCGGCAAACGATCGGGCGGCGAGCGGCTAGCAGGGCAGGTCGAACCAGGTTGTCTACAATGGACAACTAGCGTGATGGGTGGTCCGGTCGGGGTCCAGCCGGACGAGGGTGGCGCGTGCCGGGCCGCGGCCGCGGGTGCGCTCGCCCCAGCACCAGCGAGGCTGAGCACCAAGGGCCAAAACGATCTTCTGCACGGCCTCGCCTTCCGAGTCGACGGCCCTATCGCGTCGTGGCTCAAGCGGCCCCGCGACGGCCACTTGCGGGCGACCCAGCTGGTACGAACGGCTGTCTTCTCCGCGCCGTGGCCGATCGGTGGGTTAGCCGATTGCCGAGGGGTAGCCGGGCCGGGATCGCACGCACCCAGGCACGTTCGGATACGGAGGTTGCCCACGACCGCATCGCCAAGCCGAACGGCGAGACAAGCCAGGCACGACGAGGTCCAGCGGCAGGGCCGTCGGCTCGGGTGGCTGAGTCTCGGTCTGGGCGCGGCGCAGCTGGCGGCGCCGGACACGGTGCGCCGGATCAGCGGTGTGGACGATTCCGCGAGGTCCCGGGCGGTGGTGCCGGCCGTCGGGGCGCGGGAGCTGGTCCACGCGGCCGGGCTCCTGACGAGCCGGCGGAAGGGCGTCTGGGCGTGGACCAGGGTCGCGGGCGACGCGATGGACCTGACCGCGCTGGGGCTGGCCATCGCCCACCGTGGCGGGCGCCGCCGGCGGCGGCTCGTCGGGGTCACCGGCGCCGTCGCCGGGATCACGGTGCTGGACCTGCTGACCGCGGTGCGGGCCAGTCGCGCGAAGAACATCGGCTCCGCGCCGGCGGCGCGCGACGCACGCAAAGGAGGATCCATGGAGTTGACCGCGACGACAACCATCCGCAAACCCGCGTCGGACGTCTACACGTTCTGGCGCGACCTGGAGAACCTTCCGTCGTTCATGGCGCACCTCGAGCAGGTGCGCACCACCGGTGACCGGACGAGCCACTGGTCCGCCAGTGCCCCGTTCGGCAAGAACGTCGAGTGGGACGCGGAAATCCTCGACGAGACGCCCGGCGAGAGGATCGCGTGGCGGTCGACCGGAAAGCCGACGTGCCGAACGCCGGCACGGTGTGGTTCGCGCCCGCCCCCGACGGCGTGAGCACCGAAGTGAACGTCGTCCTGGTGTACGAGATCCCGGGCGGCGCGGTCGGCAAGGCCGTCGCCAAGTACTTCGGCGAAGAACCGCACCAGCAGCTCGACGACGGCCTGCGCCGGCTCAAGCAGGTCCTGGAAACCGGCGAGGTCGTCCGGTCCGACGGCGCCCCCTGGGGCAAGCAGGCGCGCAAGGAATTCCCCCAACGTCCGGCGCAGCCGCTGTCGGACGCCGAGCTCGAGAAGGGAGCGGACGCATGAGGGCGACCACCTGGGCGGGCCGCAACAAGGTCGAGGTCCGGGACGTGCCGGACCCGAAGATCCTCAACAGCCGCGACGCGATCGTCCGGATCACCTCCACCGCGATCTGCGGCTCGGACCTGCACCTGGTCGACGGGTACGTACCGACCATGCGGGACGGCGACGTCCTGGGCCACGAGTTCATGGGCGAAGTGGTCGAGGTCGGCCCGGCGTCGATCCGGGCCGGCTGCGCGTCGGCGACCGGGTCGTCGTGCCGTTCCCGATCGCGTGCGGCGCGTGTGGTGCTTGCGCCGCGGAGCTGTACTCCTGCTGTGAGAACACCAATCCCAACGCCGGGATCGCGGAGAAGATGTTCGGTCACCCCGTCTGCGGGATCTTCGGCTATTCGCACCTGACCGGTGGTTTCGCGGGCGGTCAGGCGCAGTACGCGCGGGTGCCGTTCGCCGACGTCGGCCCGCTGAAGATCGAGTCGGACCTGACCGACGAACAGGTGCTGTTCCTCTCCGACATCCTGCCCACCGGTTACATGGGTGCCGAGATGTGCGACATCCAGCCCAGCGACGTGGTGGCGGTCTGGGGCGCCGGCCCGGTCGGCCAGCTGGCCATGGACAGCGCCCGGGTGCTGGGCGCCGCGAAGGTCATCGCCATCGACAAGGAGCCGTACCGGCTGGACATGGCGGAACGGGCGGGGTACACGCCCGTCAACTTCGACGAGGTCGACGTGCGGTCCCGGCTGCTGGAACTGACCGGTGGCCGCGGACCCGACAAGTGCATCGACGCGGTCGGCCTGGAGGCCACCCACGGCAGCGCGCACATCGCCGCGTACGACCGGGTCAAGCAGGCCGTGCGATCGGAGACCGAACGTCCGCACGCGTTGCGCCAAGCGATCCTGTCGTGCCGCAGCGGCGGCGTGGTGTCGGTGATCGGCGTGTACGGCGGGCTGCTGGACAAATTCCCCGCCGGCGCGTGGATGAACCGGTCGCTGACCCTGCGGACCGGGCAGTGCCACGTGCAGCGCTACATGAAGCCGCTGCTGCGGCGCATCGAACGCGGGGAGCTCGATCCGACCCGGATCATCACCCACACGCTGGCGCTGGACGAGGCGGAACGCGGCTTCGAGATCTTCAAGAACAGCACGGGGTCGCGATGATCTCGCTGCCCGCGCTCGGTGCCGTCCTGGTGCGGCACCGGGCCCGGGCGTTGCTCGTCCGCGTGGTGCGGCAGCTGGTGTCGCGGCCGCTCGGGATCGACGGGGACCACCGCGGGCGGGGGATGGTGGCGCGGCTGCGTGAGGCGCTGGCCCCGACGCAGCGCGTGTCCGCCGACCGCGAGTCGGCCGCGACGCACCTCGCTCTGGTCGGGCTGCGCGGCCGGCTGCGGCTGCTGGCCGGGATGGTGCGGGACAACCGCCCGTGGCGGCTCGTCCCGCACCTCGCGGGAGCCACCGCGGCCGCGGCCGGGACCGCCGCCTACGGCATCATCACCAGCTCGTTCTGGAAGCTCGCGGACGCGCTGTCCCCGCTGCGGCTGGCGGCGATCACGGTGGTCACCATCCTGGTCATGACGGTGTGGTTGACGGCGTACAACCACCTGTGGGAGCGGCCTTCCGGAGCCGACGAACGACGCAAAGCCATGCTGTACAACGTGTCCACGGCGACCACACTGGCGATCGGGGTGGCGTGCATGTACGCGATCCTGTTCGTGCTCGCGCTGCTCGCGGCGGCCGTGCTGATCGACAGCGGCTATTTCGCGCAGAGCCTGGGGCACCCGGTCGGGGTGGGTTCGTACTTGAACCTGGTGTGGCTGTGCAGTTCCGTCGGGATCGTCGCCGGTGCGCTCGGGTCGAGCCTGGAGGATGAGGAGACCGTCCGGAACGCGACGTACGGCCGGCGGGAACGGGAACGTCAGGAACGAAACCGGCGCCGGCAGGAAGACCGGAACTCCGCGGACAGCGCCCGCTCCACCCGAAACTCGCGCGAGGACGAGTAAGCGACAGCGGCGTTACGCGGGTCGGCCTCGCCCCGTCATTTCTCCGTGCCTGGAGTACGCGACGCGCCCGCCCGTTCCAGGAGCTCGGCGGTCGCCTCCCACAGGCGCCGCTCGCGGTTGCGGTCGTGGGCGACCGGCTGGACCTCTGTCAGCTTGGTCTTCAGCACGAACGCTCCGTCACGCAGGTTCGCCCACCGCTCGTCGAGGGCCATCGCGGCCAGCAGCGGCCCCGAGCGCTGCGGCGTCGAGACGCCGGGCATCCGGCCCAGGGCGCGGCTCATCGCCTGCAACGCCGCGGGCGCGCCGCGGCCCAGTGCGGTGCCGGGCATCCAGCCCGGCTCGAACACCGACACGTTGATGCCCGCGCCGGCCTGACGCTGCAGCTCGTGGGCGTAGTAGAGGATCGCGAGCTTGGCGTTGGAATACGCGACACCGGAGGCCTCCATGCCCGGCGCCTGGTCGCCACCGGCCGGGCGGGCGAGCTCGACGGGGTCGGCCCACTTCGCCTCCGGCACGTGCAGCAGCTTGCGCCAGAAGTTGGCTTGGTAGGTGTTCGAGCCGATCAGCACGATCCGCGCCGGGGCGGTGAACGAGGCGAGCAGGTCGCCGATGAGCTGCGCGTGGGCGAGGTGGTTGACGGCGAACGTCAGCTCGTAGCCGTCGGCCGAGGCTCGCCGGGTGTCGGCCGACATGGTGCCGGCGTTGGCGACCAGCGCGCGCAGCGGACGGACCGCGCCGCCGGCGATCAGGCCGCGGGCGGTGACCGCGGCGGCCCGGACGTCGGCCAGGCTCGCCAGGTCGCAGCCGATCGTGTGCACGCGCGCCCCGAGGGCGCGAGCCTCGTCGGCGACCGCGGTCAGGTCGCGCCCGGCGCGGCCGACGAGCAGCAGGTCGGGCCGCTGCCCGTCCGGGCGGCCGGCCATGGCCAGCACGGCGTGCCGGCCCAGGTTGCGCGTGGGGCCGGTGATGAGGACGGTTCCGGGTTCGGTCATGGCTCCAGCCTGCGAGAACGGCGCGACCGCAGCCAGTCGTCCGGTTTTCGTAGGACTGCCAGGACCAGGACAACCGGTGCGGGCTCGTCCAGAATGGACCTCGTGGAAGCGTGGGAGTTCGGCCGGACGGTGCGCCGCTGGCGCGACCGGGTGGCCCCCGAGACCGTCGGTGTCCCGGCGGGCCGGCGGCGCCGGGCCAGCGGGTTGCGCCGCGAAGAACTGGCCGCGCTCGCCGGCATCTCGGCCGACTACCTGACCCGTCTCGAGCAGGGACGGGCGACCGCGCCGTCGACGCAGGTCGTCGAGTCGCTGGCCCGCGCGCTGCGCCTGGCCGACACCGACCGCGACCTGCTCTACCGGCTGGCCGGGCACGCCGCGCCCGGCCCGGACGTCGTGCCGTCGCGGGTCACCCCGAGCGTGCAGCGGCTGCTCGACCGGCTGTCGCACACGCCGGTGGTCGTCTACGACGCCAGCTGGACGCTCGTGCTGGCCAACGCGCCCTACGACGCGCTCATGGGCGACACGACCACCTGGCGCGGGCTGGACCGCAACGCCGTGTGGCGCAACGTCGCCCGGCTGCCGTCGAGGGTCGTGCACACCCCGGCGGAACAAGCCGAACACGAAGCCCGGCTCGTGGCCGACCTGCGCCTGACCGCGTCGCGCTACCCCGCCGACCGCGCGCTGCGGCGCCTGGTCGCCGACCTGGCCGCCGGCAGCCCGCGGTTCGCCGAACTGTGGGACGCCGAAGCCCCGCCGCCCCTGCCCGACCCGTCGCGGCGCAAGACCATCGACCACCCCGCGGTCGGCACGCTCACCCTCGACTGCGACACGCTGCTCGTCGCCCTCGACGACCTGCGCATCAGCGTCTACACCGCCGAGCCCGGCACCGAGGACGCCGACCGCCTGGCCCTCGCCGCCGTTCTCGGCACCCAGTCGCTGCGGCCCTGACCACGGATCCACTTTTGAGGAACGGTCGTTCTTGACTGATCGTTCCTCAAAAGGCTAACGTCGTGGCATGGGCAGGCAACGGGCGTTCGACGAAGACGAAGTGGTGCGGGCCGCCGTGAAGTTGTTCGGTGGCCGCGCGTACGACGGGGTGTCCGTCGACGACCTCGTCACCCACCTCGGCGTGCACCGCAACAGCCTGTACAAGACGTTCGGCAGCAAGCGCGGTCTCTACCTGGTCGCCCTGCGCCGCCACCTCGCCGACGTCCTCCCCTTGACCGAAGCGCTCGCCGCGGCACCGGATGCCGCGACCGCGCTCCGGCTCGTCACGTCGGCCGACCTCGGCCTGCTGCTGCTCGCGGCGGTCGAACGGGCACCGGCCGACGAGGAGGTGGCCGCCGAGGTGGCCACGGCGTTGACCGCCATCGACCAGGCGATCGCCGACGCGCTCGACGTCCCTGCTCCCCTGGCCGCCGGCCTCACGGCGGCCGCACTGGGCATCCTCCTGCGCGGCAACCCCGACGGTGTCGGCGCCGCGCTCACCCAGCGCTTCGATTCTCCCGACTGACAAGGAAAAGCCATGGCACTGGTCCACATCGACGGCGACGACCTCGTTGTCGTGATCGAAGGTCTCGACAAGCTCTGGGCCTTCAAGAGCAGCCTCACCATCCCGCTGGCCAACGTCCGCGGCGCGACCGCGGACCCCGGCATCGCCGCCGACCCCAAGGGAATCCGCGCGCCGGGCGCCCACCTGCCCGGCGTGATCACGGCGGGCACGTTCCACCTCGACGGCGAAAAGGTGTTCTGGGACATCAAGGATCCGTCGAAGGCCGTCGTGATCGAACTCGCCGACGAGCGCTACGCCCGCCTCGTCCTCCAAGTCGACGACCCGCGCGCGACGGTCGCGCTGGTCGAAGACGCTCTGCGCTGAAAGAGACAAGCCGATGCTCTCCCCCTCGCCACGGTCATGGTGTCGCTGGCCGTCGACGCCGACCACCCGGACACCCTCGCCCCGGCCGCGCTCGACGCCTTGCACCGGTTCGCGCGGCGCTGAGGACGGCCTGGGGATCATGTACGAGGTGGCCGCAGGGCAGTCGTAGACATCCGCACATTCCGCCTGGAGCTCACCTGCGAACCTTGCGGTGTGGCCCGCCGCGCCTCGGCGCCTGCAGCGGCAACGACTCCCTGTCCACAACGGACAATAGGCAGTTCGGCACCGTCCCGGCGATGGGCAGGCCGTTCACCGCCGCGGGACGTATTCTTGCCCACCGGAGGTGTCATGCTGGGTCTGGGCGAGCTCGAAGCGTCGGTGATGGACGTGCTCTGGAGCACGGCGGAGCCCCTGCGGGTCCGTCAGGTGCTCGACGAGCTCAACCAGCACCGCGACCTGGCCTACACCACCGTCATGACCGTCCTGGACAACCTGCACCGGAAGGGCTGGGTCGTCCGCGACCTGGAGAACCGCGCCTACCACTACCGCGCCGTGACCACGCGCGCCGAAGCCACCGCGCGGAGCCTGCGGGCGGTGCTCGACTCCGTCGACGACCGCGAGTCGGTCCTGCTGCACTTCGTCAGCACCGTCACGGAGGAGGAGTCGGACGTCCTCCGCCGGGCGCTGCGCCGGAAGCCGCGAAAGCGGTGATCCTCGCGGCGGCGTTGCCGCTCGGCGGCATCGCGGTCGGCTGGTGGTCGCCGCCCCTGCTGAGCCGGCTGGTCTCGGCGAGAACCGATCCCGGCACGGCGATCGCCTGGTGGCTGCCGGCCGCCGCGGGCGTGGTCACCGCGACGGCCACGGCCCCGCCGGCGCGATCGTCCAGCTGCTCCACGACTGCTGGTCAGCGGTCGGTCACGACGACTTCCCCGCACTCGACCCGGTCGTCGGCGGCGTCTCCGGCGCCGTTCTGGTCGCCGCGGCCGGGCGGCCGGCGGTCACCTCGCTCGCCCGGCGGTGCCGGCGCACCGTCCTGCGCCGGCACCACCTGACCGCGCTGCGGCTCACCGGCACCCACGACACCCGGCCGATCCCCACGCTGTGGCTGCCGGACGACCGGCCCCTCGCGTACAGCCCCGGCTGACGGCGCGGGAGCTGAGCGCCGTGCCGGCGCACGAGCGAGCCCACGTGCGGGGCCACCACCACCTGCTCACCGGCTGTTCGGTGGTGCTGGGCCGGACGGTGCGCTTCGTGCCGCTGATGCGCGACCTCCCCACGGCCGTCCGGCTGCTCGTGGAGCTGTCCGCCGATCAGGCGGCGGCCGCGCACTGCGGACGCGAGCCGCTGCGTTCGGCGCTTCTGTCGATCCAGGCGGTGGACGGGCCGCGGCGCGCCCTCCCGATGGCGGGTGGCGACACGGCCATCCGGCTCGACACCGCGCCGTCGTCGGCAGGGCGGCGGCCGGCGACCGCGCTCAAGGCCGTGGTCCTGGTCGGGGCCGGCAGTCCCCTCGTCTGTCCCTGAGCGGTCAGGCCTGGGACGAGCGGGAGGTGAACCCGCGCAGGCGCAGGCTGTTGCCCACCACGAACACCGAGCTGAACGCCATCGCCGCGCCCGCGATCATCGGGTTCAGCAACCCCGTCGCGGCCAGCGGCAACGCCGCCAGGTTGTAGGCGAACGCCCAGAACAGGTTGCCCTTGATGGTCCGCAGCGTCCGCCGCGACAGCCGGATCGCGTCGGCCACCGCGCGCAGGTCGCCGCGCACCAGCGTGATGTCGCTCGCCTCGATCGCGACGTCCGTGCCCGTGCCCATCGCCAGCCCCAGATCGGCCTGGGCCAGCGCCGGCGCGTCGTTCACGCCGTCGCCGACCATCGCGACGACCTTGCCCTCGTCCTGCAGCCGCTTGACGACGTCGAGCTTGCCCGACGGCAGCACCTCGGCGATCACCTCGTCGATGCCGACCTCCGCCGCCACCGCCCGCGCGACCGCCGTGGTGTCCCCGGTCAACAGCACCGGAGTCAGCCCAAGCTCGCGCAGCTGCGCGATCGCCTCGGCCGAGGTCGGCTTGACGGTGTCGGCGACCACCAGCACCCCGCGGGCCGCGCCGTCCCACGCCACCGCGACCGCCGTGTGCCCGCGCTCTTCGGCCGCCACCTTGGCCGCGGCCAGCTCGTCGGGCAGCGGCTGGCTCCAGTCCTCCAGCAACGCCGTGCGGCCGACCAGCACCGCGTGACCATCGACGATGCCCTGCACACCGAGTCCCTCCACGTTCGTGAAGTCCTCGATGGCGGGCAGCTCGACACGGTCCCGGGCGCCGCGGGCGATGGCCGCGGCGATCGGGTGCTCGGACGCGTCTTCCAGGGCACCGGCCAGCCGGAGCAGCTCCGCCTCGTCGACACCCTCGGCGACGTGGACGCCAACCAGGGTCATCCGGCCGGCGGTGACCGTGCCGGTCTTGTCCAGCACGACGGTGTCGACGCGGCGGGTCGACTCCAGCACTTCCGGCCCCTTGATCAGCACGCCCAGCTGGGCGCCGCGGCCGGTCCCGACGAGCAGCGCCGTCGGCGTGGCCAGCCCCAGCGCGCACGGGCAGGCGATGATCAGCACCGCGACCGCCGCGGTGAACGCCGCCGCCGTGCCGGCGTCCGTGCCGAGCCAGAACCCGAGCGTCGCGACCGCCAGGCCGATGACGATCGGCACGAACACCCCGGAGACCCGGTCGGCCAGGCGCTGGACCTCGGCCTTGCCGCTCTGGGCGTCCTCGACCAGCTTCGCCATCCGGGCCAGCTGCGTGTCCGCGCCGACGCGGGTGGCCCGCACGACCAGCCGGCCACCGGCGTTGACGGTCGCCCCGGTCACCGCGTCGCCCTCGCCGACCTCCACCGGCACCGACTCGCCGGTGAGCATCGACGCGTCGACCGCGGACCGGCCGTCCTCGACCACGCCGTCGGTGGCGATCTTCTCGCCCGGCCGCACGACGAACCGGTCGCCCACCGCCAGCTCCGACGCCGGGACGCGGACCTCGGCGCCGTCGCGCAGCACGGCGACTTCCTTCGCGCCCAGCTCGAGCAACGCCCGCAGCGCGGCGCCGGCGCGGCGCTTGGACCGCGCCTCGAAGTAGCGGCCCGCGAGGATGAACGTCGTGACGCCCGCGGCGACCTCGAGGTAGATGTTGCCCGCGCCGTCGGACGGCGCGATCGTCAGCTCGAACGGGTGCACCATCCCCGGCGTCCCCGCGGTGCCGAACAGCAGCGCCCACAGCGACCACGCGAACGCCGCGAGCACACCCATCGACACGAGCGTGTCCATTGTGGCCGCGCCGTGGCGCAGGTTCGTCCACGCCGCCCGGTGGAACGGCCACGCGCCCCACGTCACGACCGGCGCCGCCAGCGTCAGCGAGATCCACTGCCAGGAGGTGAACTGCAGCGCGGGCACCATCGCGAGCAGGATCACCGGGACCGCGAGCGCCGTGCTGGTGATCAGCCGCTGCCGCAACGGCCTGGTGGGATCGTCTTCGGCTTCCTCGTGCCGGGGCTTTTCCGGCTGGGGCAGCGTCGCGTGGTACCCGGCGGCTTCGACCGTGGCCACCAGCGTGGCCGGGTCGACGCCTTCGGGAGCGTGGACGCGCGCTTTTTCCGTCGCGTAGTTGACCGACGCGGTGATGCCGTCGAGCTTGTTGAGCTTGCGCTCGATGCGGTTGGCGCAGGACGCGCAGGTCATGCCACCGATCGCGAGTTCGATCTCGGTCACCGGGCCGGATTCGGCCGTGGTACTGGTCATGATCGTCTCCTTTCGCGGTCAGTGGCCGTGGCCGTCGGCGGGCGCCGGCGTCGGCGTCGGCGCGGGCGTTCCGGCGGTCGTCAGGGTGAAGTCGGCGGTCCGCACGACGCCGCCGTGCTTGAAGTCGAGGAACAGCCGGTAGGTGCCCGCGCTGGGGACTTCGGCGGCGAACTTCACCCGCGGTCCGGCGGCCGTCCTGCCGTCGCCCGGTTCGCCGTCGGGGTGGACGTGCAAGTAGGCGAGGTCACCGCCGCGCAGCACGACCAGGTGCCCGTAGGCGCCGAGGTAGGGCTGCAGGTCGGTGACCGGGACGCCGGCCCGGCTGACGGTCAGCGTGAGCGGCGAGGTCTTCCCCGCCGTCAGGTCGCCGGCGAGCTCGACGGTGTAGCCGTCGACGTGCGCCGTGCGGCTGGGCGCGTAGGCCGCGGGCTGGTAGTTCCCGGCGACCGAGAGGTCGGCGCCGAGCGTCATCGGCTTCCCGCCGGTGGGTGCGAAGTCGGCGAACGCCCGGTACGAGCCGGCGGTGGGCAGGGTCAGCGGGACGCTCCAGGTGCCGTCCGGCGCCAGTTCCGGGTGCACGTGCTGAAAGCCGGCCGTATCCCGGCGGACCACGATCAAGTGCAGCTTCTTCTCGTGCTCGACGTCGTAGGCGGTGACCGGCTTGCCGTCCGGGCCGGTGATCGTGAAGGAGAACCGCCCGGGTTCCGGCGTCGGATTGGCGAGGACGAAGGTGTAGCCGTCCTTGCTCGAGGCGAGGCCGCCCGGCAGGTCGTCCGCCGCGGCCATGCCCTCGTGGTCCGGCATGGCCGCTTCGTGGCCGGCGTTCTCGCTGGCCGAGACCGGGCCGGCCGTCTTCCCGACGACGAACCCGCCGGCGGCGAGCAGGGCGAGCGCTCCCCCGAACACGGCCAGCCGTGCTGTGGTGTTCATGGCAACTTCCCTCGGTTTCGGGTCGCCGGTTCAGCCGGCGAGGGTGTAACCGGCCTCCTCGACGGCGGCGCGGACCCGCGCTTCGTCGATCGGCTCGGCACTGGTGACGGTGACGGCCCCGGTGGGCAGGTCGACCGCGACGCCGGTGACGCCGTCGATCGCGCCGACCTCCTCGCCGACCGAGGCGACGCAGTGCGAGCAGGTCATGCCGGTGACGGTGTAAGTGCGCTGGCTCATGACGGTTCTCCTCCGTGAGATGCGGGTCAGGACTTGACGAGGCGCGCGATGGCCGCGCTCGCTTCGGCGACCTTCGTGGCCGCGACATCGCCGCCTTCCGCGGCCGCCTCGGCGACGCAGTGCCGCAGGTGGTCGTCGAGCAACCCCAGCGCGACGGCCTCGAGGGCCTTCGTCGCGGCCGAGACCTGCGTCAGCACGTCGATGCAGTACTTGTCGTCGTCGATCATCTTGGCGATGCCGTGGACTTGCCCCTCGACGCGTCGCATGCGCTGCAGCAGGGCGTCCTTGTCGTGGCTGTATCCGTTCACGCCTTCAAGATACCCCTAGGGGGTACCGGTATCAAGTGGCGTGCGTCTCAAGCAGGCCCGCGACGATGGGGACCATCGACGGCGAAAGGGGGATCAAATCCACGCGAAGGACCACCGGTGGACGATGCACGTCCACTGTGGATAGAGTGCGGTGCTTGCCCGGCCGATCGTCGGCCGCCGGCGATCGCCGCGAAGTCGATCTACTATACGCGATAGCAGAAAGTACTATCCGCACTAGCGGACAGTGATCAATTGGCCGGCCGAGTTTTCGCTCCCCACCAGCACAAAAGCGAATGGGGCGAACTTTCTTCCCCCGAATGGTAGACGCCGCCGACGTCCCTTTCGTAGCCTGTCCGTGATCTCGCGGCGACTGCTGTCGAACGGACGGCGACGCGAGATCTCCGCCGGGCAAGGCTTTGTCGGGAAGCCGGAAACCGGAAGCACACCGCGCGCATCACCTGGTGCAGCTGAAGCTGCCCGAAAGCGGCCGATGCGCGACGGGACAGCGAGCAGAGGACCCCCGACCTCTTCGTCCCGGGTGCCGGCCGGCGGACGACCAGCAAAGGAGACCCGCGCGACCGTGCAGTCGCATTCCCTCAGGCGCGTGGTTTCAGGTGCCCTGGCAGCAGTTTCGGTGATCTTCGTGGTCACCGTCGCCCAGCCGACGGCCACCGCCGCCCCAGTCCCCTTCCTCCAAGCTCCGCCCACCGGGTCGGACGCACTGGCCAAGTACCGCGATCTCGCGGCCCAGGCCGAAAAGCTCAACGAAGACCTGCTGAAGGCCCAGGAAGACCTGAAGGCCAAGCAGGCCGACCTCGACAAGGCCACCGGCGACGTCAACGCGGCGAAGAACCAGGCCGCCACGGCGAGCGAGAACCAGAAGAAGTACCAGGCCGAGGTCGACGAGTTCGCCGGCGCGTCGTTCACCAGCGGCGTCCAGCTGAACAAGCTCTCGGCGCTGCTGTCCGGCACGTCCACGCAGGACTTCCTGGACCGGTCGTCGGCCCTGGAAGTGCTCGCGACGGACAAGAACGCCGCGGTGGGCAACCTCACCGACGCCGTCCGGCAATCCACCGCTGCCGCCGAGAAGGCCAGTGACGCCGCGAAGCGCGCCACCGACGCGCGCGACGCCGCGGCGAAGCTGACCGAGGACATCAAGGCCAAGCAGAAGACGCTCAACACCCAGATCGACCAGGTCAAGGCCGCCGACAAGACGCTGAGCGCGGCCGACAAGGCCGTCCAGCGCGACACCGGCGGGAAGGCGCCCAACGTCAAGGCGCCGACGGCCGCCGCCCAGACCGCGGTGAACGCCGCGCTGAGCAAGCTGGGCAGCCCGTACGTCTGGGGCGCCACCGGACCGGGCACGTTCGACTGTTCGGGGCTGATGCTCTGGGCGTACGGCAAGGCCGGCATCTCCCTGCCCCGCAACTCCGCGGCGCAGGCGCAGTACGGCACCCCGGTGTCCCGCGACCAGCTGCAGCCCGGTGACCTCGTCGCGTACTACTCGCCGGTGTCGCACATCGGCATGTACATCGGCGACGGGAAGATGGTGCACGCGCCGACCAGCGGTGACGTCGTCAAGATTTCCCCGCTGCAGAGCCAGTACGCCGGGGCGACCCGGCCCACGGCCTGACCTCGAAGCACCGGAACGGGGTGGCATCGCGGCTGCGATGCCACCCCGTTTTGTTTCCGCGACAGCCCGGCCGGATCGGGTCTGAAATACACGTACCCCCCACCGGTATGTGTATCATCCGCTTCCGGGGTGCTCCGCCCGGTTCACCCCCCTAGGCTGCTCAGTGGTCCGGCGTGGCCCGAGGAGGTGCGGTGCAAGGTGCTCTCGTAGTGCTCGTCGGTGTCGCCGCGCTGGCCGCCGCCGGGTACGGCATCGCCAGGCTGGTCCGGCTCGCGCCGGCGGCCCGGGACGTGCTGCCGTTCCTCTCCGGCGGTTCACCGGCCGAGCACGCGGTGTCGCGCTACCACGTCCGGTGGTACACGATCACGATGGTCTTCCTGGCCTTCGACATGGAGATGGTCTTCATGTACCCGTGGACGCTCGTCGTCGCGGAGGTCGGGACGACCGCCGTCGTCGAGATGTTCGCCTTCCTCGCCGTCCTGTTCGCCGGAGTCTGGTACGCCTGGCGAGAAGGCGTTTTCCGATGGACCTGACGACCTGGCTGCTGAGCCGCACACCGGTCAGGCCCCTGGTCGCCACCACGGTCGGCGGGACCGGCGTCCGGCTGGCCGTCGAGCGGGAGATGCGCCGGCGTGGCTGGCGGCCCGCGCTGAACCCGGCGGAAGCGAACCTGCTGATCGTCACGGGCCCGGACGACCCGGCGATGACGCCGTTCGTCGAGGCGGTCTGGGAGCAGATCCCGGTGCCTCGCGCGCGGGTCAGCCTGGAAACGCCGGCGGAAGTTGCAACCGCGCTGTCCGAGGCTGAGCGTCGGATGCGCTCGCGGGACGAGCAGCACCCGGCGTCCACCCCGGAACCGGCCGCCGCGAAGGCCGAAGACCACCACGACCACGCACAGCACGGCGAACACCACGAGCACGACATGGCCGACATGGAGATGCCCGGCGGCGTCCCGATGGCCGATCGGGCCGACGACCGCGACGGCCTGAAGCTCGACCGGCTGGCTGTTCCCCTGGGCCCGCTGCTTCCGGCCTGGCCGCCGGGCCTGCTGGTGCGCACAACCCTGCAGGGCGACGTCATCCAGGAAGCGACCGCGGAGGCAGTGATGACCGCGGCGCACGGACCGGCGCCATTCTGGGACAGCGTGACTTCCGACCGGATCGCGGCGCGCCGGCTCGACAGCTGCGCGCGACTGCTGACCATCGCGGGCTGGGAGTACGCCGCCGTCACCGCGGCACGTCTGCGTGACGACCTGCTGTCCGGCGCTGACGTCGAAGCGCGGTTCGCGCGCTGGGCGAGGCGAGTCCGCCGCTCGCGGGTCCTGCGGTGGTCCTTGACCGGGATCGGCGCCCATGCCGGCTCCGACGCGCTGGACCGCCTGACTCACTGGATCGACCAGGCAACAGCCGCAGGCGCCTCGGACTCGACTGCCACCGAAGATCCGGCCGAAATCCTCGACGCCCTGCCGAGCCTGCTGACCGGAACCGAATTCGCGACGGCCCGGCTGGTCGTCGCGAGCCTCGATCCCGACCTCGAGCGCCTGCGGGTGTCCCATGGTTGACGAACTCCCGTGGTGGGGCGGCCTGCTGCTGCCCGTCGTGCTCGCGGCCTTGGCCGCGGCGACCGCGTCGGGGGACGCCGTCCTGCACGACCGGGCGAGCGGCGGACCCGGCCCGCGGGCCGCCGTGACGCTGCCGCTGCGCGAAGCCGGCGGGCTGCTCGTCCAGCAACGCCGCCGCACGGTCGGGGCCGACGTCCTCCTCGCGCGTGGCGGTGCCCTCGCGCTGCTGCCGGCCGCGGTGCTCGCCTCGCTGGTGACGCCGCTCGGGCGGTGGGCGGTGGCGGACCTGTCGATCGGGATCGTCTGGTTCAACGCGATGGAGGCCGTGGCGTGGGCGGCCGTGTGGCTGGTCGGCTGGGGCGCCAACTCGGCGTACGGCCTGGTCGGCGGCTACCGGTTCATCGCGCAGGGCCTGGCTTACGAGCTGCCGCACATGTTCGCGCTGATCACCGCGGCGCTCGGGGCCGGTTCGCTGCGGGTGGCCGACGTCGTGGCGGCCCAGGACCCGGTGTGGTTCGTGGTGTGGATGCCGGTCGCGTTCGCCGTCTACCTGCTGTCGGTGCTGGCCATGTCCTTCTGGGGGCCGTTCGACCAGCCGGTCGGCGCGGACGCCGCCGGGGGCGCGTCGGCCGAACTGTCCGGAGTGGACCGGCTGGTGTTCGTGGCCGCCCGGTGGCTGCTGCTGACCTCGGGGGCGGCGTTCGCGGTGCCGTTGTTCCTCGGCGGGGGTGCCGGCCCGGTGCTGCCCGCGTGGCTGTGGTCCCTGCTGAAGACCCTGGCCGTGCTCGCCCTGCTGGTATGGGTCAAGCGCCGGATCCCCGCGTTGCGGATGGAGCGCTACCAGGAGATCGCCTGGGTCGTGCTCATCCCGGTGACCCTCCTCCAGGCCCTGGTGGTCGCCGTCGTCGTCCTCGCCCGCTGACGAAAGGAGCACTGTCGCATGTGGACACAGATAGTCTTCTGGGTGTGCGCGGCCGGCGCGGTCGTGACCGGCGTGGCGGTGTTCCGTGTGGATTCGATGGCGCGTGCGACGTTCGCGCTGCTGGCGTCCTTCTTCTTCGCGGCCGGCACGATCCTGCTGCTGAACCTGGCCTACCTCGGCATGCTCGTCGTCCTCATGATGATCATGGAGATGGTCGTCATGGTCGTCTTCATGATCATGTACATGATGAACCCGGCCGGGCTGATGCCGATGACCATGGTGCACAACCGGAAGGGCTCGCTGGCCATCGCGGGCGGGGTGTTCGCCGCGCTCGCCACCGGCATCCTCCTCATCCCGTGGCCGACCTCGGACCAGCCACGCCCGGCGGACCCGACGCGCGCACTCGGCGAGGCGCTGATGGGGTCGAAGATGCTGGTGATGATGGTGCTCGGGCTGTGCCTGTTCGCCACGATGGTCGCCACCGTCGTGCTCGCCACCCACCGCGGCCGCTACGACCGCTACGGCGACGGCCTCCGCGCGAAACGGCCGGACGACCCGGTGCGAGGAGGCTTGGACCGATGACGCTGCAGGAGTATCTGCTGCTGGCCGCGGCGCTGTTCAGCGTCGGCCTCTACGGTGCGCTGTCCCAGCAGTCCATCGTGATGGTCATGATGGGGCTGGAGCTGATGGCCAACGCGGTCATCGTGGGCGGCGCGGCTTTCTGGTACTTCGCCTCGCCCACGCGCCCGGACGGTCAGGTCGTCGTCCTGGTCGCGGTGACGCTGATGGCGGTCGACATGGCGATCGGCTTCGCCGTGACGACCGCGATCTTCCGCCGACGCGACGTGGACCTGACCGACTCCGCCGCGGACCTCAAGGGCTGAGCTGATGACGCTATGGCTGCTGATAGCGCTCCCCCTGGTCACCGGGGCCGCCTTGCTGGTCACCGGACGCCCGGCCGGCCGCGTCGCCCCGGCCGTAGGGGTCGGAGCCGCGGGCCTGACCCTCGTGCTGGCGGTGTTCGCCGCGGTGACCCGCCCCGAGGTCTCCGCGCCACTGCTGGCGGGGCTGCGGATCGGGCTCGCCGTGGACGGGTTGTCGGCGGTCATGGTGCTCACCGTCGCCGTGGTCCTGGTGGCCGTGCTGGTGTTCGCGGCCGGCGAGTTCGGCGCCGCCGAGTCCCGCGCCCGCTTTCACGGCCTGATGCTGGTCTTCGCCGGGGCGATGCTGGTGACCGTCACCGCCCGGGACCTCGTCGTGCTGCTGATGGCGTGGGAGGTCATGGGCGCCTGTTCCTACGCCTTGATCGGGTTCTGGTGGCGCGAAGACCACCGCGTGGACTCCGGCGCGATCGCGTTCCTCACCACCCGCGCGGCCGACCTCGGGCTGTACCTCGCGGCCGGGGCCGCGGTGGCGGGCGGCGTCGCGAGTCTCACGCTGGCCGGGCTCCCGGCCGCGGCCGGCGGCTGGCGGGACGTGGTCGTCGCCGGTGTGGTGCTGGCGGCCGCCGGGAAGTCCGCGCAGCTGCCGTTCAGCTTCTGGCTCTCCCGGGCGATGGACGGCCCGAGCCCGGTCTCGGCGCTGCTGCATTCGGCGACGATGGTCGCGGCCGGGGCCTACCTGCTGATCCGGCTCGAACCGCTGCTGGCGGCCACGACGTGGGCGCCCACCGTGGTGGCCTGGCTCGGCGTCGTCACCGCGCTGGTGCTCGGGGCGATCGCGGTGGTGCAGCGCGATCTCAAGCAGGTGCTCGCCGCGTCGACCTGCTCCCAGCTCGGGTTCGTGGTGCTGGCCGCGGGTGCGGGTGGCCCCGCCGCCGGGACCGGGCAGCTCGTGGCGCACGCGGCGACGAAGAGCCTGCTGTTCCTCGGGGCCGGGGCCTGGCTCGTCGGCCTCGGCACCAAGGACCTGCGGCGGCTCGACGGCGCGGCCCGGCGTTACCCACTCCTCGGCATCGTCTTCACCGTCGGAGCGCTCGCCCTGGCCGGGGTCCCGCCGCTGTCCATCTGGGTCACCAAGGACGCGGTCCTCGCCACCGCCTTGGCGGATTCACCGGCGTTGTACGTCGCCGGCTTGGCCGCCGCGTTGGTGAGCGGCGTCTACGTCGGCCGGGTCCTGGCGATCGTGTGGAAACCGGCCGGCGCGGCCCCGGAGCGGCTGAACCGCCTGTTGCTCTGGCCGTTGCCGGTGCTCGCGGCGGCGGCCGCGCTGCTGGGGATCGGCGGCCTGCCGGTCCTGGCCGAACGGTTCTCGCGGCTCGTCGGCGGTCCGGCGGTACCGGCGCCGACGTGGTCCGAACTGGCCGCGTCCGGCCTGATCGCCGTGGCCGGTGTCGTGGCCGCGGCCTCCTGGAAGCGCTCGTTCCGCGAGATCGGTGTCCTCGCCGACTGGCTGCACCTGGAGCGCGTGGCCCGGGCGGCGGTGGCGCGGCCGGTGGGCCGGCTGGCCGTGGTCCTCGCCCGGTTCGACGACCGGGTCGTCGACGGCGGCGTGCGCGTGGCCGCGGCCACGGGCGCGGCCCTCGGGCGGCTGGCGAGCCTGCGCGTCGAGGTGTCGCTCGACGCCGTCGCCCGCGGAGTCGCCGGTGGCGCACGCGCGCTCGGCCGGTGGGCGCCGCGTCCGCAGACCGGGCAGCTGCACCACTACTACGCCCAAGCGGCCGTCGCGCTGGGCGTGCTCGCCGTGTTGTTGCTGGTCCTTTGACGAACGTGAGGTAGCGCGTGCTCAGCGTCGTGGTGTTCCTGCCGGTGGTGGCGGCCGTCGTCCTGCTCGCGGTGCCGCGTGCCGCCGGCCGGTTCGTCTGCTGGTGGTGGATCGGTGCGTCCATTGTGGAGCTCGCCCTGGTCGTCGCGCTGTGGATCGGCTACCCCGGTGGCGACGGCTACGCCTACGAGGTCGACCTGCGGTGGATTCCCAGCGTCAGTTCCGGCTACCACCTCGGCGTCGACGGCCTGAGCCTCCCGCTGATCGCGTTGACCGCGGTCCTTTTCCTCGCCTGCGCGGTGTACTCGCTTCGGCAGGACGACCGGATCCGGTCGTTCGCGGTGCTGTTCCTGTTCTTGGAGACGGTCTGCGTCGGCTTGTTCGTCGCGCTCGACCTCATCTTGTTCTTCGTCTTCTTCGATCTGTCCATTGTGGGCATGTACTTCGTGATCGCCGGCTGGGGCCACCGCGATGCCGCACGCGCCGCGCTGAAGTTCTTCCTCTACACGTTCGTCGGTTCGCTGGCGCTGCTCGTCGGATTCATCGCGCTGTACGTCACGGCGTCGCCGCACACCTTCGACATCGTCGAGCTGACGCGGCAGACGCCCCTGGCCGGGCAGGGCTGGGCGGCGGGGCTGGTGCTGCTGGCTCTCGGCGCCGGCTTCGCGATCAAGACCCCGACCGTGCCGTTCCACACGTGGCTGCCGCCGGCGCACACCGAGGCCCCGGCGGCCGGGTCGGCGATCCTGGCCGGGGTCCTGCTGAAGATGGGCACCTACGGGTTCGTGCGGATCGCCATGCCGATCCTGCCGGACACGTGGCGCCGCTACGCGGTGGTGTTCGTCGTGGTCGGTGTCGTCAGTGTCCTTTATGGAGCGCTGGTCGCGCTCGGCCAGCGTGACTTCAAACGCATGGTCGCCTACACCTCGGTCAACCACATGGGGTACATCGTGCTGGCCATCGGCGCGGCCGGTCTCGTCGCGCACTCGGCGGCCGAAGCACGCCAGCTCGCGGTCACCGGCGCGGTCACGCAGATGGTCAGCCACGGCTTGATCACCGGCGCGTTGTTCCTCCTCGCCGGAGTCCTTTACGAGCGCGGCGGCACCTACGACCTGGACCGCTACGGCGGGCTCGCGGGGAGCGCGCCCCGGTTCGCCGGGCTGACCGCCGCCGCGGCGTTCGCGTCCCTCGGCCTGCCGGGGTTTTCCGGCTTCATCGCCGAGTTCCAGATCTTCACCGGGTCGCTCGGTGCCGCGCCGGTGGCCACGGTGCTCGCCTTCCTCGGCATCCTCGTGACCGCCGCGTTGTTCCTGCGTGCCTTCCAGAAGCTCTTCCTCGGCAAGCCCGGCACCCCGGCCGCCGACCTCACGGTCGCCGAAGGCGTCTCGATCACGCCGCTGCTGGTGCTGGCCGTCGTCGTGGGCGTCTTCCCGCGGTTCCTGCTCGACGTGATCGAACCGGCTTCGCGGTCGGTTCTCGACCTGCTGGCCAGGTGACGCTGATGAACGAGGATCCCCTGGCGCTGCTCCCCGAGATCATCCTCGCGCTGGCCGCGGTCGCCGGGCTGCTGCTCGGGTCCTACCTCCCGCGGCACCGGCAGTGGCCGGTCCGGCTGCTGACCGCCCTCACGTGCGCCGGCGCCCTCGCCGCGACCATCGCGGTCTGGTCCGGCTCGCCCCGGACGGTCTTCGGCGGCACCTACGCGATCGACGTCGCCACCAACGCCGGACGGGCCATCGTCCTGGTCGCCGTCCTGCTGACCTTGGGCGTCACCGCCGGGGAGTTCCGGTCCTCGCCGCGGGAGAGCGAGCTCTACGTCCTGATCCTGCTCGCCGCGCTCGGCACGATCGTGCTGACCGGCGCGAACGACCTGCTGCTGCTCGTGGCCGGCTACCTGCTCGCCAGCATCCCGCTCTACGCCATCGCCGGGTTCGCCAAAGACGACCTCGGCACCGAGGGCGCGTTGAAGTTCTACTTGCTCGGCGCGCTGCTGGGCATCACGATGCTGGCCGGCGCGACGGTGCTCTTCGGAGTCGGCGGCGCGAGCGCGTACGCCGAACTCGATCTCGGGGCCGCCCCCACGGCCGCGGTCGCCGTCGGGTTCGTCGGCGTGCTCGCCGGGCTGCTGTTCAAGATGGGCGCGGTGCCGGCGCACTTCTGGGTGCCGGACGTCACCGAAGGCACCCGGTCCCCCGCGGCCGCGTTCCTCACCACCGTGCCCAAGATCGGCGGTGTGCTCGCCGCCTACCGGCTCGTCTCCGCCACCATGGCCGGCACGACGGTCGGCTGGCCGCTCCTGCTGGCGATCGTCGCCGCGGCGACCATGACGCTCGGCAACCTGGCCGCGTTCTTCCAGCAGGACGTGCGCCGGCTGCTCGGGTATTCGACGATCAGCCAGGTCGGCTACCTGCTCATGGCCGTCACCGTCGCGACCCGCGGCTCTCTCGCGCTCCCGAGCCTGCTGCTGTACCTGGCCGCCTACGCGCTGACGAACCTCGGCGCCTTCGCCGTCGTGTGCGCGCTCCCCCGCGCGAAGACGATCGACGACTACCGCGGGCTGCTGCGCCACCGGCCGTGGCTCGCGGTCAGCCTCGTGGTCTGCCTGCTGGGGCTCGTCGGCACCCCGCCGACGGCGGTGTTCGCCGGGAAGCTGACGGTCTTCACCGCCACGCTCGACGGCGGGTACGGCTGGCTCGTCGTCGTGGCCGCCGTCAACACCGTGGCCAGCCTCTTCTACTACCTGCGCTGGATCGTGGGGGCACTGCGCCCGGCCGGGGCCGAGACGGAACCCGCGGTGGACCCGTGGTCGGCGACCACGGCCTACGTCACAGCCGCCGCGTCGGTCATCGCCGGGCCGCTCGCGGGGCTCCTGCTCGCCTCGTTCCGCGGTGCACTCGCGCTGATGTGAAGGCTCTCACCGCCCGGCGGGCGCCGAAATCGCGTTGTCGATCAGGACGGCGGCGATGGCGGCGGCGGTGGGGAACGTTTCGGTGTTGAGGGCCCGGTTGCGGGCCGAGGCACCGTCGAGGAGTAGTGCCAGTTGTTCGCCGAGCTGGTCGGGGTTGACGGCGCCGGCTTCGCGTGCGGTCGCGGCGAGCCGCGCGGCGACGGCCAATTTGTAGTCGTGTGCGCGCTGCCGTACGGGGTGGTGCGGGTCGGGGATTTCGACGGACGCCGCGATGAAGGGACACAGGGGCGTGATGTCGTCCTGCGTCGCGGTCGTCGGCAGGTCGAAGGCCGCGAGGAGCCGTTCGCGCGGGGTGAGGTCAGGGCGATCGAACACCGCCGCCATGACGCCGGGATCGAACCGGCGCAGGTATTCGTCGACGAGCTCGTCCTTGCCGGCGAAGTGCTGGTAGGCCGTGCGCTTCGACACCTGGGCCTCCGCGCACAGCTGGTCCATGCCGGTCTGGTTGATGCCTTGCTCACGGAACAGTCGTAGTGACGCGCTGAGGATGCGCTCGCGCGCGCCCCTGCCGCGACGCAGGCCTTGAGGGCCCTTCTCCAACTCCGTCATACCCCGAGCATAGCTCAATGGGTAACGCCCGGTGTACATAGCTTGCGGCCCGCGCGGCCGTCCGCTACGTTAAGGACACCGATCGGTGTACATAGTCGGCACCGGGTCGAAGATTCGTCCAATCACTGGAGTGCTCGTGGGAAAGCTCGATGGCAAGGTCGCCGTGATCACCGGCGGAACGAGCGGCATGGCGCTGGCCGGCGCCAAGCTGTTCGTCGACGAAGGCGCGCACGTCTTCATCTCGGGCCGGCGGCAGGAAGCGCTGGACGACGCCGTCGAGCAGATCGGCCGGAACGTCACCGGCGTGCGGGGCGACGCGGCCGACCTGGCGGACCTGGACCGGTTGTTCGACACGGTCAAGCGGGAAAAGGGCGCGATCGACGTGCTGTGGGCCAGCGCCGGGACGGGCGAGCAGCGCCGGCTCGGCGAGATCACCGAGGAGCACTTCGACGCCGCCTTCGGGCTCAACGCGCGCGGCACGCTGTTCACGGTGCAGAAAGCGCTGCCGCTGTTCAACGACGGCGGCTCGATCTTCATGACCGGGTCGAACGCTTCGCTCAAGGGTTATCCCGAGTGGAGCGTGTATGCGGCGAGCAAGGCCGTGCAGCAGGCCTACGCCCGCGTGTGGCTGTCGGAGTTGAAGGACCGGCGGATCCGGGTGAACGTGCTGACCCCCGGCCAGGTCGCCACGCCGAAGCAGGAGGAGTTGTTCGACGAGGCCACGAAGCGGCAGTTCGAGTCCCTGATCCCGCGGGGAGAAATGGGCCGCCCCGAGGAGATCGCGTCGGTCGCGCTGTTCCTCGCCTCGGACGACTCGAGCTACGTGAACGGGATGGAACTGGCCGTCGACGGCGGCACCGCGGCGATCTGAACAGGCAACCCTTTCCAGCGTCAGTCAAAGACGGGACAAACCATGAGCAGCATCAGCATCATCGGCACCGGGAACATGGCCCGCACCATCGGCACGCTGGCGGTGGCGGGCGGCAACACCGTCGAGGTCATGGGCCGCGATCAGGCCAAAGCCGCCGACCTGGCCCAGGCTCTCGGCGGCGGCGCCACGACCGGAGAATGGGGCACCGTCCCGGCCGGGGACATCGTCGTCGTGGCCTTGCTCTACGCCGGCGTCGTTCCGGTCGTGACCCACTACGGCGACGCCCTCGCGGGCAAGGTCATCGTCGAAATCAGCAACCCGTTCAATGCCGCGGCCGACGGGCTGGCCCACGGCGAGGGCACCTCGATCGCGCAGGAGGTCGCCAAGGCGGCCCCGGCGAGCGCCAACGTGGTGAAGGCCTTCAACACGATCTTCCGCCATGTCCTCGAAAAGGGCCGCCCCGCCGTCTTCCTCGCCGGCGACGACACGCAGGCGAAGGCGAGCGTGGAGGCGTTCGTCGAGAGCCTCGGGCTGCGTCCGCTCGACGTCGGCGGCCTGGAAATGGCGTACTGGCTGGAAGGAGCGGGCGTGCTGACGATGGGCCTCGCCCGCCACGGCGTGGGGAACTGGGACTTCGCCCTCAGCGTCACCGAACTTCCCGGCTGAGCCGTACCGCCCTCGACAGCACCGCCGACCGGCCACGGTCCGTCCGAAAAGGATTCTCGCGATGAAGCTCGGTTTCGCCATTCCCATCGTCGGCTCCGCGGTCAGCGGCGCCGCCGGCCTGAGCGCGTACTGCCGCGGCCTCGAAGACCTCGGCTACGACACGCTGTGGGTCGGCGACCGCCTGGTCACGCCGGTCGAAATGCACAGCGTCTACCCGGGCGCGGAGCAGCCGTACCCGCCGCAGATGACCCGGTACCTCGATCCGCTGCTGCTGTGGACCGTCGCCGCCACGGCGACCAGCCGGATGCGGCTCAACGCCAGCACGCTCAGCACGTTCTACTACGAGCCGCCGCACCTCGCGCGGCTGCTGACCACGCTCGACGTGCTCAGCGACGGCCGCCTCGACGTCGGCGTGGGGCTGGGGTGGATGAAGGACGAGTACGACCTCACCCGCCGTGCGGACTGGTACCGGCGCGGCAAGCTGCTCGACGACCTGCTGGCGTTCCTGCACGCGTGGTGGACGACCACTCCGGTGTCCTGGGAAAGCGAGTTCCTCTCCTTGCCGCCGGTGCACGCCGACCTGCGCCCCGTCCAGGCGGGCGGACCGCCGATCTGGATCGGCGGCGCCAGCGAGGCCGCGATGCGCCGCGTCGGGCGCAGCGGCGTCGGCCGGCTCGGGTTCGAGGGGCTGCCGGACGAGGTCGCCGACCACTTGTGGGACGTTGCCCGCCGCGCGGCGCAGGACGCCGGCCGCGATCCCGACGCGCTGAAGACGGCCATGCGGATCAACCTCGAACCGGGCACGTCCGCCGGCTCGCTGGCCGGCAAGCTCAAGCGCTTCGCCGACGCCGGTGTCGACGAGGCGTTCGTGGATGCCTTCGCGGCGTTCCCCAGCCTTGAGCAGACCCTGGACTTCGCCGGCGAGGTGATCGCCCGCACCGGCAGGCTATGACCACCCGAGCACCCTTCTGTCCAAAGTAGACTGACAGCGTTCAGAGGTAGCTGACGCCGGTCAGTTCCTCGGCCGCGGCCCAGAACCGCCTGCCGATGGCCGGGTCGGCCGCGTCCCGGCTGAGCCGGGCCTCGGTCACCCGGCCGCGCGTCTCCCCGAGCCCGGCCGGGCCGAAGAACTGGCCGCCCCGCACGCCGGGCGCGGTGGCGGCGTGCAACTGCGGCAACGCGCCTCTTTCCACGGACTGGGTGGCCACCAGGCCGATGCGCGCGATCACCTGCCCGGCCCGGCCGCGGTGCTCCCAGGCACGCGGGGTCAGGTTGGTCCGGGTGAGCCCCGGGTGGGCCAGCACGCTGGCGATCGGCGATCCGGCGGCGCGCAGGCGGCGGTCCAGCTCGAGACCGAAGAGCGTGGTGGCGAGCTTGGACCGGCCGTAGGCGGCCGTGGCCCGGTAGCCCCGTTCGGACATCAGGTCGTCGAAGTCCAGGTGCGCGTTCTTGTGGGTGATCGAGCTGAGGCTGACCACCCGGGCCTCCCGCGCCGCGGCCAGGTTTTCGAGCAGCAGGCCGGTTAGGGCGAAGTGGCCCAGCACGTTGGTGGCGAACTGCAGCTCGAAGCCGTCGGCCGAGGTGCGGCGCGGGCCGAGCAGGACCACGCCGGCGTTGTTGACCAGCAGGTCGATCGCCGGGTGGTCGACGGCCAGCTTGGCGGCGAACGCGCGTACCGAGTCGAGGGAAGCCAGGTCCAGCTCGCGCACCTCGGTGTCGCCGTCGATCCGGCGAGCGGCCTGCTCGCCGGCGGCGGTGTTGCGGACGGCGAGGACGACGTGGGCGCCGTGGCGGGCCAGTTCGGTGGCGGTGACCAGGCCGAGGCCCGAGTTCGCGCCGGTCACGACGGCGACGCGGCCGCGCTGGTCGGGGATGCGGTCGGCGGTCCATCCGGTCATCTGCTGCTCCTGGGGGTCGGTGCTCTGTTCCGACGACGTTAGGAGCTGTCCGGGCGATCTCGGTCGGACTCGGTTGCCTGGGTCCGCGAGAACCACCTTGGGCTTCCGCGCGGGAGTCACAATGGAGGGATGAGCAGTCCTCATCCCTACGCGCGCGAGCTCGGGGAATTCCTGCGCGCCCGGCGCACGCGGTTGCGTCCGCACGACGTCGGCCTGGAGCCGGGCGGCCGGCGCAAGGTCACCGGGCTGCGGCGCGAGGAGATGGCGCTGCTGGCCGGGCTGAGCACCGACTACTACCAGCGGATCGAGCAGGGCCGCGACGTCCGCCCGTCCGACGACGTCCTCACGGCGCTCGCCGGCGCGCTCGGCCTCGGCGACGAGGAACGCCGGCACCTGTTCACCCTGGGCCACGCCGCCCGCCGGCCGGTGGCCACCCCGGTGCACCGCGAGCCGGAGCGGGTGCCCGAGCGCACCCGCCGGCTGCTGCGGGTCACGGACACGCCGGCGGTCGTGCTCGGCAGGCACCTCGACCTGCTCGACTGGAACCCGATGGCCGAGGCGCTGCTCGGCGACCCGGCCGCCTACCCGCCGGAGCGGCTCAACATGCTCCTGCTGCAGTTCGACGACACGCTGACCGGCGCGCGGAGCTGCCCGGACTGGGAGCGGCAGGCGCTGGACTACATCGGCATGATGCGCGCCGCCGTCGCCACCGATCCCACCCACCCCCGCGCCACCGCGGTCATCGGCGAGCTGAGCATCCGCAGCGCCGAGTTCCGCCGGCTGTGGGCCCGCCACGACGTCCGCGAGTCGGTGAGCGGAACCAAGACCTTCCGGGTGCCCGAGGTGGGCGACATCGTCCTGGACTGGGACACCTATCCGCTGCCCGGCAACTCCGGACCGGTCATGCTGGTGTTCACCGCCGAGCCGGGCAGCGCCGACGAGGACCGGCTGCGGCTCCTGGCGTCGTTGCACGCGTCCCGTTCCGGGCCCATCGACGGGCTTTCCGGATCACCGAACCGGCACGGAGGACCTGAACGGTGATCTAGGATCTCGCCGTGGCTTCGACAACCGCCGAGCGCAGCCAGACCGCTGGCCTCTGGTCGATGAAGCGGCACATCGTCGCGGTGGTGCTGATCGGCCTGAGCGTGTTCGCGGTCGCGGCGCTGTCGTTGTGGCTGGCGCTGGGTCTGCCGGCCGCGCCGAGCCCGGACACCAGGCTGAACGTCATCAAAATCGCGTTGTCGGTGGTGGCGGGTGTCGGCGGGGTGGTGGCGCTGGTGGTCGCCTACCGCAAGCAACGGATCGGCGAGGTGGCCGAGGCTCGCGAGCGCGTCAAGGTCCTCAACGAGCGCTTCGCCACCGCGTGCGCCCAGATCGGCCACGAGAAGCCGACCGTCCGGCTCGCCGGGGTCTACGCGTTGGCAAGCCTCGCCGACGAATGGCTCGAGCAACGCCAGGTGTGCATCGACGTGCTCTGCGCGTACCTGCGCATTCCGTACGAACCCACGCTGGATCCGTGGTACCACGACGAAGAATCCGAAGTGCGCCTCTCGATCACCAGCGTCATCAGCGATCACCTCCGCCCCGGCGCGCCGGTCGGCTGGCAGGGCCACGAGTTCAACTTCCTTCGCGCCGTGTTCCGCTCCGCGGATTTCGCGGACATCCAGGTGACCGGCGGCCGGCTCCTGTTCAGCCTGGCCCGGTTCCCCGGCGGCTGGACCTCGTTCGACGGAATGCACGTGAGCGGCGGCGAAGTCTGGTTCGGCGGCGCCCACTTCGCCGGCGCCAAGGTGACGTTCGACAACGCCGAATTCAGCGGCGGCCGGGTCCAGTTCGACGGCGCCGACTTCACCGGCGGCGAAGTGACCTTCCACGGCGCCAGGTTCACCGGCGGCGAAGTCGACCTCTCCGGCGTCGACACCGATCACTACACCTCGCCTCCGGTGTTCGATCAGCACCCGGCCCCGCCGCCGGGGCTTCTCTTGCCCGGCGCCTGAAGCGTGGCCCGGTAGCTGCCGGGCGTCCGGCCCATCGTGCGGGTGAACGTTTCGACGAACGCGCTCGGCGTGGCCCAGCCGCAGCGGTGCGCGGTCTGGGTGACGCCGGCGCCCTCCGCGAGCTGGATCATCGCGTGGAACACGCGGGTCGTCGTGCGCCACTGCGGGTACGTCGTCCCGAACTCGAGGCGGAACAGGCGGGACAGCGTGCGCTCGCTGGTGCCGGTGCGGCGGGCCAGCCAGGCCGTCGTGCGGGGGCGGCTGAGGTCGTCGGTGACCAGCCGGCACGCGTGGGCCAGCCGGGGGTCGCGGGCCTCGGGCAGGGTCAGCGGCCGGTCCTGGGCGCGGCGGAGGCGGTCGCGGAGCACCGCGTGGAGCCGGGAAGCCTCGTCGGCGCCGAGGCCGGGTTCGGTGGCGGCGATGAGCAGTTCGCGCAGCAGGGCGCTGACCGCGATCACCGTGGGCGCGGACCCTTCCAGCGGCGCGTCGCGGACGGGAAACATGAGGGTGAGGACGTCGGAGGCGCCGTAGACGCGGTGCTCGTGCCAGGTACCGGCCGGCATCCAGACGGCGCGGTCGGCGCAGGCGACCCACGCGCCGCCGTCGGTCCGGACCGCGAGCACGCCCCGGATGACGTACACCAGCTGGTGTTCGTCGTGCCGGTGCCGCTCGATGACCTGCCCGGCCGCGTGCTCGTGGCGGTTTTCTGACACAAGTCGACAGATTATCGGAAGTGCGACGCGGCAGTGGCTGCGAATGTGAGCGCATGACGACCAGTTCGCCGAAGAACCGCCTGCGCCGGGTCGCCGTCGACACGCGGCCGCTGGCGAATCCGGTGTTCCGCCGGACGTTCTTCGGCCAAGGCGCCGCGATGGTCGGGACGGTGGTGACGGAGGTCGCCGTGCCGGTGCAGATCTACGACCTCTCGCATTCGTCGTTCGACGTCGGTCTCGCCGGGCTGGCCGGCCTCGTCCCGATCCTCGTGTTCGGGCTCTACGGCGGCGCGGTCGCCGACGCCGTGGACCGGCGGCGCCTGTACCTGGCCTCCACGGCGCTCACGTGGACGGTCACGCTCGCGTTGCTCGCCCAGGCGCTGGCCGGAATCGGGTCCGTACCGCTGCTCCTCGCCCTCGTCGCCGTGCAGTCCGGCGGCTTCGCCGTGTCGTCCGCGGTCCGCGGCGCCATCATCCCGGCCCTCGTCCCGCCCGGCCTGGTGCCCGCGGCGAACTCGCTCAGCTACACCGCCTCGACGGTCGGGCAGGTGCTGGGACCACTGGTCGCCGGGGTCCTTCTCCAGCTCCCGAACGGGTTTCGCTACGCCTACGGCGCCGACGCGCTGCTGTTCACCGCCGCGCTCTACGCCACCTTCCGGCTCCCGGCCCTGCCCGCGGCCGGCCCCGTCGGCCGCCCCGGGCTGCGGTCGGTCCTCGACGGCTTGCGCTTCCTCGCCGGCCGCCGAGTCCTGCTGATGTCGTTCCTGGTCGACATCGCCGCGATGGTGCTGGCCATGCCGACCGCGCTGTTCCCCGAAGCCGCCGACACCCGGTGGCACGGCGGAGTCGGCGTGCTGTACTCGTCGATCGCGATCGGCTCGGTCCTCGCCGGGGTGTCCAGCGGCTGGATCGGCCGGGTGCGGCGGCAAGGCGTGGCCCTCGCCGTGGCGGTGGCGGTCTGGGCGGGTGCCGTCGCGCTGGCCGGACTCGCCCCGAGCCTGTGGCTCGCGGTCGCCCTGCTGATCGTCGCCGGTGCGGCCGACCTCGTCAGCGCGGTGTACCGGCAGACGATCCTGCAGACCGCCGTCCCCGACCGGATGCGCGGCCGGCTGCAGGGTGTGTACACGGTCGTCGTCGCCGGCGGCCCGCGCCTCGGCGACCTCCGCGCCGGGATCATGGCCTCGGCCTTACCGCTCACCGTGGCCTGGTCCGGAACCGCGCTGACGTGCGTGGTGCTCGTCCTGGCCGGCGCCGTCCTGGTGCGGCCGTTCTGGCGCTACACACCCGATGGTCGGTGACGACGCTCAGAAGAGGGTCGCGGGCTCGACCGGCTCCGGCTCGGGCAACGCTTCGAGGCCGGGCACCAGCGCGCGCACCTCGTCGTGGAAGCGGCGGGCCAGCGCCGGTGCCTCGTCGTTGTCGGGCGTGTGCACGAAAACCGTCGGCGACCGGCCCTCGCGCAGCCAGTCCGCGACCACCGCGGTCCACGGCTGCCACCCCTCGACCGTCCGCTCGATCGAGTCACGGCCCAGGTAGCGGACGATCGGCCGGTCGGTCAGTGCCCGCGTCCGCCGGGGCAGCCGGGGTTTCTTGGCCCACGCGTCCTGCTCGGCCTCGCTGACCGGCGGGCTCCCGAAGAAGACCGTGGTGTCGAACGGCACCCACTCGGCGTCCGCGTCGGCGAGCGTCCTCTCCAGCAGCGACGTCGAACCCGCGTCGGTGAAGAAGCCGGGGTGACGCACCTCCACCGCGCGCCGGCGGTCGGCGGGGAGCCGGCGCAGAAAACGGCCGAGGGCGTCGACCTCCGCCGGGCCGAACGAACCGGGCAACTGGGTCCACAGGACCGCCCGCTCGCCGAGCGGTTCGATCGCGTCCAGGAACGCCCGCATCTCGGTCTCGACCCCGGCGAACCGGCGCTCGTGCGTGACGACCTTGGGCAGCTTGACCACGAACCGGAATTCGGGGCCGGTCTGCCGCGCCCAGGTTTCGACGGTGGCGCGGGCGGGAGTCGCGTAGAAGGTGGTGTTGCCCTCGACCGCGGTGCACCAGCCGGCGTAGGCGCGCAGGCGCTCGCCGGCCGGCAGCGACGGCGGCAGGAACCGCCCGGGCCACGCCTTGTGGGTCCACATCGCGCAGCCGACCTGAAGACGTGCCACCGGCGTCAGCTCCCCTCGGTCGTGGACGAAATTACCGGTCACTCCGCCGGCATGGTCACCAGGCTGATCATGCGGCGGGTGCGGCCCGGGCCGGGATCCCGGCCCAGCCGGGCGGTGACGGCCTCGCGCAGCGTCGCCAGCAGCTCGGCCGTCTCCTCGTCCGTCAGCCACAGCGCCGCTTGCTGGTACGTCACGCCGTCCGCGGTGGGGTCGGCCGGTTCCCGGGTCAGGTACCGGTCGAAGTCGGCCAGGAGACCGCCCACGAACGCGGTGAACGTCTTGCGGTGGTCCTCGGTCGTCATCGACGCCCGGTCGGCCGGGTCGATCTCCGCGTGGTGCCACGACAGGCGGTACGTGCGTTCGACCGTGCCCCGGACGCGCTTTTCGTCCAGCACCTCGAGCACGCCCGCCGACGCGAGGGCCGCGACGTGGCGGTACATCGTCGCGTGCGGGACGTCCGGGAGGCGCTCGCGCAACTGGGCCGTCGTGGCCGGGTGGCCGTCGAGGAACGTCCGCAGGATGCGGAGGCGGACGGGGTGCAGCAGCAAGTCGAGCGTGGCCATGGACACCATCTTCCCATGTCTGATACTAATATCAAAACTGATACCAATGGAGGTACGCCCGATGGAACGCGGCACGACCACAGAAGATGTGCGGGAACTCCAGCTGACGGTCCCGGCCGCCGACGGCCTCGCCCTCGCCGGCACGCTCACCCTGCCCGCCGGCCCCGGCCCGCACCCCGCGGTGCTCTGCCTGCCCGGTTCCGGGAAGGTCGACCGCGACTCCAACGCCGGCCGGGTGCGGCTGGACCTCGGCGGCCCGCTCGCCGCCACCCTGGCCCGGCACGGCATCGCCTCGCTGCGCTACGACCGCCGTGGCGTCGGCGCCACCCCGGGTGACTGGCACACCGTGGGATTCCTGGACAACCGGGCCGACGGCGCGGCCGCGTTGCACGCCCTGCGTGGCCACCCGGAAATCCGCCCCGGCGCCGTCGGCGTGCTCGGGCACAGCGAAGGCGCGGTCCACGCGATGTGGCTGGCCGCCCACACCCACGCCGCCGCCGCGGTCCTGCTCGCCGGCTACGCCCGCCCCGGCGAGCAGGCCCTGCGCTGGCAAGGTGCCCGGTTGGCGGACTCGCTGCCCCGCCCCCTGGTGCCCGTCCTGCGCCGCGTCGCCACCCGGCAGCTGGCCCGGTTGGCCGCCACCACCACCGACACCGCCCGCATCGGCGGCCTGCGGATCAACGCCCGGTGGTGGCGAGAGCAGCTCGCCTACGACCCCCGCCCGGACCTGGCGCGCATAGCGGTTCCCGTCCTGGCCGTCACCGGCGCCGAAGACGTCCAGGTCGACCCGGGCGACCTGGACGTGATCGCGGACCTGGTGCCGGGCGGGGCCGAAACCCACCGGACCCCCGGCCTGACCCACATCCTCCGCCGCACCGACGGCCCGGCATCGGTGTTCTCCTACCGGCGGCTGCTCCGCGACCCCGTGGACGACGAGCTGCTCACCACCGTCGCCCGCTGGCTGGCCGACCGGCTTCGCTGACCCGGCGGCGGTTACCGGCCAGTAGCATATTGCCGGCCTATCGGAATCCGCATACGGGCCGGCAACACCGCGCCGGTTTGACTGGCCGGCATGACTCACGGCGAACCAGGACGTACCGCGGTGCGCTCGCCGGCCCTGCCTCCGGCGGCGACCGGAATCACGATCTACGGGTGCGAGCCGGCTGAGGCCGTCCTGTTCCGGGAGCTGGCGCCCCGCTTCGGCGTGGTGCCGACCATCACCGATGCCGCGGTTTCCGAAGCCACCAGCGAACTGGCGCTCGGCAACCGCTGCGTCAGCGTCGGCCACAAGACCCGGATCACCGGCCCCACCCTGCTCGCCCTGAGCGAAGCCGGCGTGGAATACATCTCCACGCGCAGCATCGGGTTCGACCACATCGATGTGGACTACGCCCACCGCGTCGGCATTTCCGTGGGCAATGTCGCCTACTCCCCCGACAGCGTGGCCGACTACACGCTGATGTTGATGCTGATGACGGCGCGGAACGCGAAATCCGTCCTCCGCCGCGCGGAGGTCCACGACTACCGGTTGAGCGAAGTACGCGGGAAGGAACTGCGCGATCTGACCGTCGGGGTGATCGGCACGGGACGCATCGGCGCCGCGGTCATCGACCGGCTGCGGGGTTTCGGCTGCCAGACGCTGGCCTACGACAGCCGTCCGCAGACCTCCGCCGACTACGTCACGCTCGACGATCTGCTGGCGCAGAGCGACATCGTGACGCTGCACACGCCCCTCACCGCGGACACCCACCACCTCCTGGACCGCCGGAGGATCGACCGCATGCGCCGGGGCGCCGTCGTCATCAACACCGGACGCGGTTCCCTGCTCGACACCGAGGCCCTGGTCCGGGCGCTGGAAAGCGGAAAGCTGGGCGGCGCGGCGCTGGACGTCCTCGAGGGCGAGGAAGGGATCTTCTACGCCGACTGCCGGGACCGGTCCCCCGGGAGCGAATCCCTGCTGCGGCTGCAGGAAATGCCGAACGTGCTGATCAGCCCGCACATCGCCTACTACACGGACCACGCCCTGAGCGACACCGTCGAAAACAGTCTCGTCAACTGCCTGACCTTTGAAAGCGGGAAGCGGCATGGATAGGTTGAAGGTCGGAATCATCTTCGGGGGCTCGACCGAAGAACACCCCGTCTCCGTCAAGTCCGCGCGAGAGGTCGCGAAACACCTCGACACGGAGAAGTACGAGCCGTTCTGGATCGGGATCACGAAGAGCGGCGAGTGGAAGCTCTGCGACGGCCCCGGCGAGGGCTGGGAGAATAGCCGTCCAGTCGTGCTGTCGCCGGACCGGAGCATCCACGGACTGCTCGTCCTCGACGAAGGGAAGTACGAAACGATCAGGCTGGACGTCGTGCTGCCCCTCCTGCACGGCCGGCTCGGCGAGGACGGCGCGATGCAGGGTTTAGCCGAACTGGCCGGCGTCCCCTACGCCGGCTGTGACGTCCCCAGTTCCGCCCTGTGCATGGACAAGTCCCTCACCTACCTCGTCACCGCGAGCGCGGGGATCGCGACGCCGGAGTTCCGGACCGTCACCGCCGGCGAGACCGTCGATCCCGGCGGGCTCACCTACCCCGTCTTCGTCAAGCCGGCCCGCTCCGGGTCGTCGTTCGGCGTCAGCAAGGTGTCCCGCGAGGAAGACCTGCCGGCCGCGGTGGAGGCCGCGCGGCAGTACGACCCGAAGGTGCTGATCGAGCAGGCGGTCGCGGGCAGCGAGATCGGGTGTTCCGTCCTGGGGAACGACGACGACCTGATCACGGGCGAGCTGGACCGGGTCGCGCTCTCCCACGGGTTCTTCAAGATCCACCAGGAAAGCAACCCGGAAAGCGGTTCCGAGAACTCGACGTTCATCGTTCCCGCGGACATCCCGGCGGAGTCGCGCGCGCTGGTGCAGGAAACGGCGAAGGCCGTCTACCGCGCCCTGGGCTGCCGGGGACTCGCGCGCGTGGACCTGTTCCTGAAGGACGACGGGACGGTGGTCCTCAACGAGGTCAACACCCTGCCCGGCCTGACCTCCTACAGCCGCTACCCGAGGATGATGGCGGCCGCGGGGTTGCCACTCGGCGAAGTGCTCGATCGGCTGGTTTCGCTGGCCTTGACGGGGAAAGCCCGATGAAGGACGACTTCGTCTTCGTGGACGAGTTCGTGCCCGGCATCCGCTGGGACGCCAAGTACGCCACCTGGGACAACTTCACCGGCAAGCCGGTGGACGGCTACCTGGCGAACCGGGTCGTCGGCACGCGCGCTCTGTGCGCGGCCCTCGAACGAGCGCAGGAAAAGGCCGAGTCCCTGGGCTTCGGCCTGCTCTTGTGGGACGGCTACCGGCCGCAACGCGCCGTGGACCGCTTCCTGCGGTGGTCGCGTGAGCCCGAGGACGGCCGGGCGAAGCGGCGGCACCACCCGAACATCGACCGGGCCGAGATGTTCGAAAAGGGTTACGTGGCCGCGAAGTCCGGGCACAGCCGGGGCAGTACCGTCGACCTGACGCTCTACCACCTGGCCACCGGCGAACTCGCGGCCATGGGCGGTGGCCACGACCTGATGGACGCGGTTTCGCACCACGGCGCACCGGGGATCACCCCGGCCGAAGCGGGCAACCGGCACCACCTCTGTTCCCTCATGGAAGCCTGCGGTTTCCGGCGGTACGACCGCGAATGGTGGCACTACACACTGCGGGACGAGCCCTACCCGGACACGTACTTTGACTTCCCCGTCGGATAACCGCGAGATCCGGCCGGTGCGCGCCGCCGACGCCCCGCGGATCACCGGGCTGCTGGCCGAACTCGGCTACCCGGGCGAACTCGGCGCGGTGACCCGGCGGCTGGCGGCCATCCTGCGTTCGGACACCCAGCGGGTCCTGGTCGCGGCCGGCGGTTCCCGCATCGACGGTTACGTCAGTGCCGAGCGGCGGCCGGCGCTCCCGCACCAGGAGGAACTCCTCGAGATCACCGGCCTGGTCGTCGACGCGGCGGCCCGCCGCTCGGGCGTCGGCCGCGCGCTGGTGGAAGCCGCCGAGCAGTGGGCCGCACGGCAGGGCCTGCGCACGATCGTGGTCCGCTCGAACGTCGCGCGCCCCGAATCCCACCCGTTCTACGAGGGCATCGGGTACCGGCGGACGTCGACCTCGCACACCTACCGCAAGGAGCTCTGAGACGTGGCAGCGCCGCGCGTCGTCGTCGCCGGTGGCCATTCGGCCGGGCACATCGAACCCGCGATGAACTTCGCCGACGCGGTGCGCCGGCTGGTGCCCACGGCCGAGATCACCGCCCTCGGCACCGTCCGCGGCCTGGACACCACGCTCATCCCGGCCCGCGGCTACCCCCTCGAGCTCATCCCGCCGGCGCCGTTGCCGCGCCGGCCGGGCCGCGCCCTGCTGCGCACGCCCGGCAAGCTGCGCGACTCGGTGCGAGCGGCCGGATCGGTGCTCCGCCGCGTGCGCGCCGAGGCCGTGGTGGGCTTCGGCGGCTACGTTTCCCTGCCGGCCTACCTCGCCGCCCGCGAGCAGGGCCTGCCGATCGTCGTCCACGAGGCGAACGCCCGGCCCGGCGTCGCCAACCGGCTGGCGGCCCGGCTGACGACGCACGTCTTCGCGGCCGCGCCGGGGGTCCGGCTGCCGCACGCCACCGCCATCGGGATCCCGCTGCGGCCGGCGATCGCCGGGCTCGACCGGCCCGCGCTGCGCGACGCGGCCCGGCAGCGGTTCGGGTTGCACCCCGGCGGGCCGGTCCTGCTGGTCACCGGCGGTTCGCAGGGCGCGCGGGCGATCAACACCGCGGCGTCCGGCGCGGCCGCCGCGCTGCGGGCGGCCGGCGTGCAGGTCCTGCACATCACCGGGCCGCACCACGCGGTCGCCGTGCCGGCCGGCGAGCCGCCCTACGTCGTCACCCCGTACGTCGACGAGATGCGCTACGCCTACGCCGCGGCCGACTTCGCGCTCTGCCGCTCGGGGGCGATGACGTGCGCCGAGCTCGCCGCCGTCGGCCTGCCCGCCGCGTACGTCCCGCTTCCGGACCGCGGCGGTGAGCAGCGGCTGAACGCCGGACCGGTCGTCGCGGCGGGCGGGGGCCTGCTCGTCGACGACGCCGGCCTCGACCCGGCCTGGATCGAGACGACCCTGCTGCCCGTGCTCACCGATCCCGGGCGGGTCGCGGCGATGTCGGCTCGTGCGCGCGCCGCCGGCGCGGCCGACGCGGACGTCGTGCTGGCCCGGCACGTGCTCACCGCGATCGCCGCGCGCCGGGGGTCACCGGAGCCAGGACCGTGGTAGCCGCACCGTGACGCTGAGCCCGCCGCCGGGGCGGGGGGCGAGGGTGAGCGTGCCGTCGTGCGCCTGGGTGATGCTGTTGACGATGGCCAGGCCGAGGCCGACCCCCGCGTGGTCGGCGCGGACGCGCTCGGTGCCGCGCTGGAACGGTTCGACGAGCGTGGAAACCTGCCGCGGGGTCAGCGTCTCGCCGGTGTTTTCGACAGTGAGCGCCACGGTTTTGGGCTGGACGGCGGTCGTCACCCACACCACGCCCCGGTAAGGTCCATTGTGGACGATCGCGTTGTGCACGAGGTTCGTGGTCAGCTGCAGCAGGAGTGCGTGGGAGCCGTGCGTGGGGGCGACCTCGCCGGACGTCTCGATGGTGAGGCCGCGCTTTTCCGCCAGGGGAAGGAGCGTTTCCGTGGCCTCTTCCGCGACGAGGGACAGGTCGACGCGTTCCCGGGTGAAGGAGCGCTGGTCGGCCCGGCTGAGCAGGAGCAGCGCTTCGGTGAGGTCGATGGCGCGGGTGTTGACGGCGTGGAGGCGGTCGACGAGCTCGCCGGACACCTGAGCCGGATCGGTGCGGGCGACCTCGAGCAGTGCCTGCGAGATCGCCAGCGGGGTGCGCAGTTCGTGGGAGGCGTTGGCGGCGAACCGCCGCTGTTCGGCGACGTGGGTTTCGAGGCGGGTGAGCATCGCGTCGAAGGCGTCGGCGAGCTCGCGGAACTCGTCCTTGCGGCCGTCCAGGAGGATCCGGTGGGACAGCGATCCCTCGGTGGCCCTGCGGGCGGCGTCGGTGATGCGGGTCAGCGGGGCGAGCATGCGGCCGGCGAGGATCCACCCGCCCAGCAGCCCGAAGACCAGCAGGAAGACCACGACCACCGCCGCGGCCGAGGTGAAGGTGCTCATCAGGTTGGCGCGGTTCAGCACGCCCCCGGGCATGACCGCGACGTCGGGCAGGTTGCCGCGCAGGAACACCCAGACGGTCATGAGCAGCAGGGCCCCGGCGAGCATGAGGAACCCGGCGTAGCTGAGCGTGAGCTTGAGGCGGACGCTCAGCCCCGGCTTCCGGTCCACGATCTCTTCCCCCACGTCAGGTGCCGATGCGGTAGCCGACGCCGGCCACGGTCGCGATGACCCAGGGTTCCCCGAGCCGCTTGCGCAGTGCCGAAACCGTGATGCGCACGGCGTTGGTGAACGGGTCGGCGTTCTCGTCCCACGCCCGCTCCAGGAGCTCTTCGGCGCTGACGACCCCGCCTTCGGCCGCGACGAGGACTTCGAGCACGGCGAACTGCTTGCGGGTGAGCGCGACGTAACGGCCGTCGCGGAAGACCTCACGGCGGAACGGGTCCAGGCGCAGGCCCGCGATTTCCCGGACGGGGGGCCGGTTGTGGGCGCGCCGGCGGTCGAGCGCCCTGAGCCGGAGCACGAGCTCCCGGATTTCGAACGGCTTCGTGAGGTAGTCGTCGGCGCCGAGTTCGAAGCCGGACGCCTTGTCGTCGATCCGGTCGGCGGCGGTGAGCATGAGGATCGGCATGCCGCTGCCGGAGGCGACGATGCGCCCGGCGACCTCGTCACCGGACGGGCCGGGGATGTCGCGGTCGAGGACGGCGATGTCGTAGGCGTTGACGTCCAGCAGTTCGAGGGCGGTGTGGCCGTCCCCGGCGATGTCGGCGGCGATGGCTTCCAGGCGCAGGCCGTCGCGGACGGCTTCCGCCAGGTAGGGCTCGTCCTCGACGATCAGCACACGCACGGTCCCGATGCTACGAGCGGGGCCCTATCGCCGGCATATCGAAACCGGGATACGGGCCGGCAACACCGCGGTGCCTTGACTGCGGGCATGTCTTCCCGCAGAGCCGGCCCTTCCCCGGCGAAAGTGTTCGACGACTCCCCGGCCGTGGCCAACCTCGATCCCGCGCTGCTCGGTGCCCTGCGCCGGGCCGCGACGGACGCCGGGATCGAGTTCGTCGTCAACGGTGGCCGGCGTTCGCGCGAGTACCAGGCAGAGCTGTTCGCGGCGGCGGTGGTGAAGTACGGATCGCCCGAGGCGGCCGCCCGGTGGGTGGCCACTCCCGACACGTCCGCGCACGTCTCCGGCGACGCGGTCGACGTCGGGCCCGCGGCCGCCCGGGCGTGGCTCTCCGCGCACGGCGCGCGGTACGGGCTCTGCCAGATCTACCGCAACGAACCCTGGCACTACGAGTTGCGTCCTTCGGCCGTGGAGCACGGGTGCCCGCCGATGTACCCCGACCCGACGCACGATCCGAGGATGCGGTCAGCGTCCGAGTGACTCGCGGTACCAGTCCGCGGCCTCGGCCAGGCGCGGGCTCGGGGTGACGCCGGTCAGTTCCCAGATGCGGCTGCTTTCGTACCAGTGGTCCCGCGTGAGCAGGGAGTACTGGTGGTCGGTGAGCGACGGGAGGGCCGCCCGCGTACGCGCCCGGTGCTCGGCCAGCGGCAGGTCGGCGGCGGGCAGCGGCAGGCCGAGCAGCTCGCACACGGCGGTGACCAGGGTCCGGATCGATTCGGGCCGCGGGTCGGCGACGTGGAGGACCTCCCCGGGCCGGCTCAGACCGGGTTCGAGGGCCAGCACGGCGATCGCGGCCGCGAGATCGGCCACGGCGACGAGCGAGGTGCGGGCGATGCCGCCGGCCGCCCAAGCCGGGACGGCTTGGATCCACCGGACGAGCGCCGGCACGACGTGCCGATCGCCGGGACCGTGGACGAGGTGCGGCCGGAGTACCGTGCCGCCGGCCGCGAGGACGAGCCGCTCGCCGGCCAGCCTGCTGCGGCTGGTCGGTGAGGCCGGGTCGGTGACCAGGCCGGGGTGCGGGTGGTCTCCCGTCGGGTCGGTGGTGGTGGGTGGTGCGGCCGCTGTGATCGGCCCGGGGTGCGGGTGGTCGCCTTCCGGATCGCCGGCGCTTGGTGATGAGGCCGGGTCGGTGACCCGCCCGGGGTGCGGGTGGTCGCTCCCTGACCCGCCGGCGCTTGGTGGTGAGGCCGGGCCCGTGACCGGCCCGGATCCAGCTTGAAGGGGCGCACCTGCCGAGCCGCTCCGGCCAGGCAGTGAGGCCGACTTGGACCCGGCCCGTGGGTCAGTGCCCGCCGGCCTGCTGCCGCTGAGCGGCGAGGCCGGGTCCGCGACCAGCCGGGCCCCGGCATGAAGGCCCTCACCTGCCGGACCGCTCTGGCCGGAAAGTGAGGCCGGGCCGGTAACCGGCTCGGGGTGCGGATGGCCGCCCTCCCGACCACTGCGGGCAAGCGGCGAGGCCGGATCCGGGATGGGCCCGGACCCGGCGGGTAAGTCCTCGCCTGCCAGGCCGGTCCGGGTGGCCGGCGGCCCCAGATCCGCCGCCCGCCCGGACTCGACCTTCTGACAATCGCCCGCCGCACCGTCCGCACTGGTCGGCAGCCCCGGATCTGCCACAACCCCAGATCCGCTCCCCTTGCGCTCTGCCGCCGAACCGTCCCCACTGGTCAGCGACCCCAGCCGGCCCCGCAGCAACTCCCCTGCCGAACCGTCCCGGTCGGCCGGCGGCCCCTGCTCCGCCGCCAACCCGCCCCCACTCCCACTCCCCCGGTACTCGGCCGCCGACCCGTCCCCACTGGTCAACGCCCCCGGACCACCCCGCAGGACCTGCCCCACGCTCGCCGCCAACCCGGAGCCGGCCCCCAGGCCGCTCCGGGCTGACGGCGCCCGCCCATCTCCTGGCACCTGCGCGCCCTGGTGGACTCCGTCGCGGTACACCGCGCACGTGCTCAGGTACAGCACGCTCGCCGTGCCCGCTCGGTGGGCCTCGGCCAGGAGGTTCGCCGTTCCGCCCTCGTTGACCTCCGTGCAGCGGGCCGCGTCGCCGCCCACCTGGGAGGCCAGGTGGACCAGCGTCGTGATCCCCGTGCACAGCCCCGCCAGGCCGCCGGCTTCCGTGAGGTCGCCGGCCCACGTCGTCACTCCGCCGTCGGTCATCCACCGCGGCACCGGCCGGCGGACGAGGATGCGGATCCGGGGCCCCATTCCCCGCCCGACCAGCTCGCGCAGCACCGCCGTGCCGACGAAGCCCGTGGCGCCGGTGACCAGGATGTCCGGCTCGGTGGCCGTCACGACAAACGCATCCCCAGCGTGCCGCTCGCGGCCGTCGTGCCCTTCTGGCGGGCCTCGACCCGGACCGTCCGCGTGCGGTCCGGCCCCTGCTCGTGCGCCTTGACCACCAGCAGGCACTCGGAGTCGAACTCGACGTACGAGTCGAACCGGAAGTCCGCGCGCGCCGGAAGCGCGTACGGGTCGCCGATCGCCAGCAGCGCCGCCTGCCGCGCGCCTTCGATCAGCACCATCCCCGGCACGTGGTCGGCCGGGTGGTCGAACAGCACCGCGTGGTCCGGGTCGAAGCGCAGGGCCCACGTGCCGTCCGTCGGCGTCGCCGCCAGCAGGACGTCCTCTTCCCGGTCGCGGCCGACCGACGCCGGGGCGACCGGCGCCAGGACCGCGGCCTGGAACGGCGTCGCCGCGAAGTGGTCGCCCCGCACCCGGCGGTAGACCGCCGAGGACACGCAGCGCCAGCGCTCCGACGCGGTGCCGATCCGGCGGCCGTCGCGGAAGCACTCGAAGTCCAGCCGCATGCCGCCGACGTTCTTGCCGCGGTACTCGACCTCGTGCGCGGTGACCCTCAGCACCACGTCGACCGGGCGGCCGAGCGTGGCCAGCCCGGTCTCCTCGACCGCGTACTCCTTGTGATCGGAAAGAAAGCTGTGGCTGAGCGGTACGCCGTACGCCCGGTGCGCGATCAGCAGTGCCGCCTGGCGGATCGTCTCCGCGTACAGCATCGGATCGTGGAACACCGGCGTCCGCGGCCCGAAAAAGCTGTGCCGGCGCGGCCACTGCGCGCCGACCTCGAACCGGCCTTCGCCGAGGATGTTCAGATCGGTGACGAAGACCTCCGAGACGGCCGCGCGGTGCACGAGGCTCCGCGGGATCGTCTGCTGGAAGTCCACCGCCCGCGGCGCGGACATGTCGATGATCTTGGTTTCCGGAATTTCGCGCGCAGATTCCTGAAGGATGGTGCCGACCATGACGGTCCTCCTAGAATGTTCTACCCCAGTACCCCAGTACTCCCCCGCTCTCATTTGTAGCCGAACCGGACACCTAAAACCATACCAACCGAGCGGTTTTTTTTAGTGGCTTTCCCGTGCAACGGGCCGTAGACTGGCGTACTGACGCACGAGGTACCGCCGAATGGTCTACTGTGGACCGACCGGCCACAAGGGAGAGGGGCTGGACGTGGCTCGCCAAGAACGTGCGGAGCAGACACGGAACGCGATCCTCGAGGCGGCGGCCTCCCGGTTCGACGCGGTCGGCTTCCTCGGCGCGAGCCTGTCGGACATCCTGACCGAAGCGGGTGTCACGAAGGGTGCGCTGTATTTCCACTTCAAGTCGAAGGAAGACCTCGCCGACGCGCTGATCGACGAGCAGTTCACGGTCTCGGACCCCCTCGCGGAGATCGAGAACCCGGGGCTGCAGACGGTCATCGACCTCACCCAGGGCATGGCGGCCAGCCTGCAGTCCGACGTCCGGGTCCGCGCCAGCATCCGGCTCGTCATCGAGCAGGGCTCGTTCATCGCGCCGGCGGCCAACGCCTACAAGCGGTGGATCGACACGATCCACGGCTGCCTGCTCGCCGCGAAGGCGGCGGGCGACCTGCGCAAGGAGATCAACCCGCACGACCTCGCGCAGTTCGTGCAGGCGTCGTTCACCGGCATCCAGCTGAGCTCCCAGGTGCTCACCGGGCGGACGGACCTGCTGGAGCGGATCACGTTCATGTGGAACACGATCCTGATCTCCGTGGTGCCACCGCGCCGGCTGCACCGGTTCGTCGCGGAGGGCACGATCCACCAGCCCGCTTCGGCCTGAGCACGCGGGAACGGGCGGTCGGGCAGCTGCCGGACCGCCTTTTTTCGGGCTTTCCCGAGGTCAGGCTCCCGCGCCCGCCGTCGGCCGCGGCGACCGCTCGGCCAGCTCGATGAGCCGCCACAGCTTCCCCAGCGTCACGGCGAGGTCGCTGTCCGGCACGACGATCCGGCTGGAAACCACGGATTCGAGGCCGACGCAGGTGACCACCACCAGCAGTTCCGCGGTTTCGAGCGGCACGTCGGCGCCGAGCTCGCCGCCGTCGATCGCGTCGGCGACGTACTCGTGGACCTGGGCCAGCCAGGTGCGGGAGAACACGACGAACCGCTCGTCCACGGAGCCCATCTCGCGGGCCATGCGGAAGCTCGCGCCGACCTTCGGGTCGGTGTCGAGCCAGTGCATGAGGGCGCGGCTGAGCTCGGCGAGGCGCCGCAAAGCGGGCCGCGGCACCGCGAGCTGGCGGGCCACGTGCGCGCGCAGCACGTCCGTCGCGGCGATCTGCACCTCGTCGCAGATCTCGTCCTTGGAGGAGAAGTGGAAGTACAGGCCACCCTTGGTGACGCCGGCCGCCTGCGCGATGCCCACCATGCTGGTGGCGGCGTAGCCGTCCTGGTGCAGCAGCTCGGCCGCGGCCTCCAGCAGCAGGCGCCGCGTCTGTTCCGAGCGTGCCTGCTTGGTCACCTTCGGTCCCCTCAGCTCGAGCCATCCGGCGCAGGGACCCTGCGCGTCCCGATCATGATTACATACCAACCGCCCGGTTTACAACTAGGGGAACCCCAAAAACCCCTGTCTGCCAAGGTACTTCGCGACCGCTCACAGAACAAACCGACCGACCTCCCGGTTTTGTCTTGAAAACCGACCCCCCGGTTTAGTACGCTGCGGATGTGGGACCGGGCACATGGGCGCTGGAGGACACACTGGGGGCGCCAGGCCGGGCAGATCCGATCGACACGCGGACTCCGGAGGCACTGGAAATGGACTACGAGATACTGGGGCAGCTGAAAGTCGGCGGGCGGCCCGGCGTCAGCGCCCCGCGGGCACGCAAGATCGAGACGCTGCTCGCCGTGCTGCTGGTCAAGCGCAACCAGGTGGCGACCACCGAGCACCTGATCGGCGAGCTCTGGGGAGAGCACCCGCCGGCCCGGGCGAGCGCCGCGCTGTACGTCTACGTGTCACAGCTGCGGAAGCTGTTGCGCGGCACGGGTGACGACGCGGACGACAGCCCGGTCGTGACCAGCCCGCGCGGCTATTCACTGCACGTCACCGACGGCGAGCTCGACGCCGACCGCTTCACCCGCCTCTACGAGCGCGGCCGGGCCCTGTACTGGGACCGCAACTACAAGGAAGCCGCGGCCGTTCTGCGTGAAGCGGCGAAGCTGTGGCGCGGCGAAGCTTTCGGCGGTTTCACCGACTCCCCCGACGTCCAGGCCTACGCCGCTCTGCTGGAGGAGACCCGGCTGGAGTGCCTGGAGCTGCTGATGGAGACGGAGCTGCTGATCGGCCGGCACCGCGAGGTCGTCGGGCAGCTTTCCGCGCTGGCGAAGGAGCACACGCTGCGCGAAACGTTCTACGAGTACCTGATGACGGCCCTGCTGCGGTCGAACCGCCGTGCCGAGGCGCTGGAGACGTTCGCCTCCGCCCGGCACCACCTTGTCCAGCAGCTGGGCATCGAACCCGGCAGCTCGCTGCGGAAGCTGCACCACAGCATCCTCGTCGGCGAGATGTCGGACGCGGTCTGATTCCCCTCCGCGTCCGGCCCAGCGGCCCGGTCTCCGCCACCAGCGGGGGACCGGGCCGTCGCTCTTTTCACAGCAGCGCGTCAGCTTCGGTAGAGGGAAACGACCGGCTCACCGCACGCGGCGGGCTCGCCGTACCAACCGCCCCAGCGACTGTCGAGCGCGAGGTCGGCCAGCTCGGCCATCAGGTCCAGCTCCGCGGGCCACACGTAGCGCAGCGGCACCCGGGCGTCGGCCAGGAACAGCATCTGGCGGGCGCAGTCGTGCCCGGTGACGAGCGGGTGCGCCGCCCAGCGGGCCGGGTCGGGGTGGAACCCCTGGACGACCAGGCCGCCGCCGGGGCGCAGCAGCGTCGCGAGCCGGCGGACCAGGCGCACCTGCTCCCGCTGCACGAGCAGCCGGGAGAGGACGTCCGAACCCGCGTAGACGACGTCGAAGCGCTGGCCGGGCAGGTTGCCGAAGCCGGTGTCGGTGACGGCGTACCCGTCGGCCGCGAGCGCGTCGGCCACCGGGCCACCGCCCGGGACGAGCACGCGCGGGCGCCGGGCGACCCGGTCGGCCACCTCGGCGAGGAACGCCGCCGCACCGGCCGGATCCGCGGCCAGCGGGGCGGACCAGGCGTCGAGGGTCACGGCCGGCTTCTCGGCGATGCGGGTCGGCATCGGGACCACCTCTTTTCACGGTCTGGTCGGATCTTCTCTACGCAGAGTGCCGGACCGACCTAAAGTCGACCTTGCGCACGCGAAAGCGGCCCGTGCTCGGAGCACGGGCCGCTCGGCGTCGCGGGAGGTCAGCCGCGGGCGCGCTGGTGAAACTTCCGGATCGCGAGGTACGCGGCGCCGGCGGTGATGACGACCCACCAGGCCAGCGCCAGCCAGCCGGTCGAGCCCAGCTCGGTGCCGTTCACCAGGCCGCGGATGGCGTCGATGAGCACGGTCACCGGCTGGTTGTCGACGACCACCCGCAGCACCGACGGCATCGACGCCGTGGGCACCAGCGCGCTGCTGGCGTAGGGGATGAAGACGAGGATCATGCCGAGGCCGCCCGCGCCTTCGACGGTCTTGGCGATCGACCCCAGGAGCGTGGCCAGCCAGAAGACGCCGGTCGCGAACAGCGTCAGCAGGCCGATCGCGCCGAGCCAGCCGAGCACGCCCCCGGCGGGGCGGAACCCGACGGCCAAGCCGACCGCGACCATGACCACGAACGAGAGCAGGCTGCGCAGCACGCCGGAGACGACGTGGCCGACGAGCACGGCCGGACCCGCCATGGGCATCGACCGGAACCGCTCCACGAGACCCTGGGTGAGGTCGGCGGCCACACCCACCACGGTGGACGTGGAGTTGAAGGCGATGCTGATGGCCAGCAAGCCGGGCAGCAGGTAGTCGATGTAGGCCATGCCCGGGACGTTGATCGCGCCACCGAACATGAAGCGGAACAGCAGCAGGAGCACGATCGGCAGCGAGACCGCCTGGATCAGCATCTCCGCGTTGCGCGCGATGTGCTTGACGTTGCGCCCGATCAGCACCCGGCAGTCGGACAGCGCGAGCGCGAAGGAGGATCGGCTCGGGGTTTCGGGGAGCTGCGTCCCCTCGACCTCCCTGGACAAGGTCTGGGTCATCGCTTCTCTCCCGCGGTTCCGGTAAGGGTGTGGAAAACGTCGTCCAGGGTCGGCTCGGAAAGCTCGAGCCCGGTGGTCTCGAGGCCCGCGTCGGCGACCTGGTTGAGCACCCGCCGGACCTGGCCGGGCTGGTCGATGGGGACGCTGACCGTGGCGTCGATCAGCACGCCGCCGGCGACGCCGTGCGCGCGCTCGGCCTCGGCGGCGGTGGCGAAGGTGAGCTTGAGGCGCTCGGTGCCGACCTTGCGCTTCAGCTCCGCGGCGGTGCCCTCGGCGACCACGCGGCCCTTGTCGATCACCGCGATGCGGTCGGCCAGCTGGTCGGCCTCCTCGAGGTACTGCGTGGTGAGCAGGATCGTGGTGCCGCCGTCGAGGAGCTCGCGGATCGCGTCCCACATCGCCGAGCGGCTGCGCGGGTCGAGGCCGGTGGTGGGCTCGTCGAGGAACAGCACCGGCGGCGAGGTGATCAGGCTGATCGCCAGGTCGAGCCGGCGGCGCATGCCGCCGGAGTAGGTCTTGACCTGGCGGTCGGCGGCGTCGGTCAGGTCGAACTGCGTGAGCAGCTCGGTGGCGCGGGTCTTCGCCTCGGCCGCCCCCAGGTGGAACAGGCGGGCCATCATCCGCAGGTTTTCGCGGCCGGTGAGCAGCTCGTCGACCGCGGTGTCCTGCCCGGTGAGGCCGATCTGCTCCCGCACCTTCCGCTTGGGCCCGCCGAGGTCGTGACCGTTGACCGTCACGGTGCCGCCGTCGGCGTCCAGCAGGGTGCTCAGGATCCGGACCGTCGTGGTCTTCCCGGCGCCGTTCGGGCCCAGCAGCGCGAACATCGTGCCGCGCCGGACACTGAGGTCGACGCCTTCCAGGACGTTGACGTCGCCATAGGACTTGCGCAGCCCCCGTGCTTCGATTGCGTAGCCGGTGACCATCGGTTACCTCTCCTCGTTCGGGTCAAGATCGTTGTGAAGCAGGGGAACTGTCCGTACCAGTGGGCCACGCGCCGCTCGGCGGCGGCAATAATGGCCGGGTCGGGCCGGGATAGGGGTGGCGCCGGGGCTAGTCGTCGTCCCCACCGCCGATCGCCATGCTGATCAGGGCGTCGGTGTCGAGGTCGTCGATCGTCGCCTCCTCGACGGCTTCGGCCTCTTCCGCCTCGGGCAGGCGCACGCCGGCCAGCTCCAGCAGGCCGTCCAGGAGCCCGGCGGCGCGCAGCTTCTCCAGCGGGATGCCCGCCAGCGCGTCGCGAACCCCTTGCTCGGTCACGGTTCCCGAAGAGACCACCGCCACCTCGGCCTCGGCCGGGGCCAGTTCGCCGGCCAGGTGCTCGGCGAGGATCCGCGGGGTCGGGTAGTCGAAGATCAGGCTCACCGGCAGTTTCATCCCGGTGACCAGGCTGAGCTTGTTGCGGAACCCGGTGGCGGACAACGAGTCGAAGCCGACCTCGTTGAACGAGCGGTCCGGTTCCACCGCCTCCGGCCCGGCGTGGCCGAGCAGCGCGGCGGCGTGCGTGCGCACCAGGGTCAGCACGGTCGGGACGCGCTTGGCCACCGGCAGGCCCGCCAGTTTGCGAGCCAGCGTCTCGGTGTCCTCGGCCGCGTCCTGCGCCGCGCGGCGACCGGGCGTGCCCGCCAGCCCGCGCAGCACCGCGGGCAGGTCGTCGTCTCCCGACGCGGCCAGCACGCGGGTGTCCAGCGCGATCGGCACCAGCAGCGCGTCGGCGGCGCCGGCCGTCGAGTCCAGCAGTCCCAGACCGTCCTCAGTGGACAGTGCGGTGATGCCGGTCTCGCCGATGCGGTGCGCGTCCGCGTCGTCCAGCGCCTCGCCCATGCCGCCGGCCCACAGGCCCCACGCGAGCGAGGTGCCGGCGAGCCCTTCGGCCCGGCGCCGGACGGCGAGGGCGTCGAGGAACGCGTTGGCCGCGGCGTAGCTGCCCTGCCCCGGCGCGCCGAGGACGCCGGCGGCCGAGGAGAACAGCACGAACGCGGTGAGGTCCAGCTCGCGGGTGAGCTCGTGCAGCACCAGGGCCGCGTCGGCCTTCGGCCGCAGCACGGTGTCGAGCCGGTCCGGGGTCAGTGACGTCAGGATGCCGTCGTCGAGGACGCCGGCGGCGTGCACCACGGCCCGCAGCGGCGCTTCCGCCGGGATTCCGGCGAGCAGAGCCGACACCGCGTCGCGGTCGGCCACGTCGCAGGCGGCGATGGTGACGTCGGCGTCGAGCGTGGCCAGTTCGGCCGCGCCGGGAGCGTCGGCTCCCCGCCGGCTGACCAGGAGCAGGTTCCGCACGCCGTGCTCGGTGACCAAGTGCCGTGCCACGGCCGAGCCGAGCGCGCCGGTGGCCCCGGTGACGAGCACCGTGCCTCCCGCGTCCCACACCGGGGCCGCCACCGCGTCGGCCGCCCGGGCCAGCCGCGGCACCAGCACCGCGCCCGCCCGCAGCGCCACCTGCGGCTCGTCGGAGGCCGCCACCGCGGCGAGCGTCCGGCCCGCCGGGGTGCCCGCGCCGAGGTCGACGAGGGTGATCCGGTCCGGGTGCTCGGCCTGCGCCGAGCGGACCAGGCCCGCCACCGCGGCACCGACCGGGTCGGGGTTCTCCCCCGCCTCGGCCGCCACCGCGCCGCGGGTCACGACGATCAGCGACTCCCCGGACCCGGCCAGCCACGACTGCAGCAGACCGAGCACGCGGTGCAGTTCGGCGTGGAGGTCGTCCCCGCCCGCGGCGAGCACGGCCAGGCCGGTCGCCTCCGCCGCCGAGACCGCCTTTGCGCCCAGAGCTTCGGTGAGGCCGAAGGGGTCGGAGCCCAGCACGGACCAGTCGGTGACCTCGGCGACCGCGTCGAGCTCGGCGGGTTCCCACGCGAGCCGGAACAGCGTGTCGCCGCCACCGGCCGGAGCGGCCTGGGGGACGGCGGACATCGGGCGCAGCAGCAGGGATTCCACCGACGCGACCGGGGCTCCGGCACCGTCGGCGACGTCCAGCGCGACCGCGCCGGAGCCGACCGGGCGGACGTGGACCCGCAGGGTTGTCGCCCCGACGGCGTGCAGCCGCACGCCTTCCCACGCGAACGGCAGGGCAGGCTCGTCGCCCGCCGCGCCGGAGACGCCGATGGTGTGCAGCGCGGCGTCGAGCACGGCCGGGTGGACGCCGTAGCGGTCCACATCGGACACCGAAGCCGGGAGCCGGATCTCGGCGAAGGCCTCGCCGTCGCGCTTCCAGGCCGCGACGAGCCCGCGGAACGCCGGACCGTACGCGAGCCCGTCGGCGGCCAGCTCCTCGTAGGTGCCGTCCAGGTCGACCTGCTCGGCGCCGGCGGGCGGCCAGGCCGTCAGGTCGAAGTCCGCCTTCTGCGCGGCCTTGGCGAGTTTGCCGGTGGCGTGCCGCGTCCACGCGCCGGTCGCGCCCTCGGGCCGCGAGTGGACGCTGAACCCGCGGGTGCCGTCGGCGCCGGGCGCCTCGAGGGCGAACTGGACGCGGACGCCGGTCCGCTCCGGCACGACCAGCGGGTACTCCAGGGTCAGCTCGTCGAGCCGCGGGCAGCCGGCCTCGTCCCCCGCGCGGATCGCCATCTCGACGAACCCGGTGCCGGGGAACAGGATCGCGCCGCCGACGACGTGGTCGGCCAGCCACGGGTGCGTGCCCACGGACAGCCGCCCGGTGAACAGCAGCCCGTCGGCGCCGGCCAGTTCGAGAGCCGACCCGAGCAGCGGGTGGTCGTCCTGGCTCACCGCCCCGGTGGTGCTCTCCAGCCAGAAGCGCTGCCGCTGGAACGGGTAGGTCGGCAGCGAGACCGGCCGGGCGCCGGTGGGTTCGTAGATCGCGGCCCAGTCGACGTCGACGCCGCTGACGTGCAGCTGCGCGACACCGGTCAGGGCGGCCACGGCTTCGTCGTTCTCCTTGTGCAGCATGGACGCCAGCACCTCCGGCCGTTCGTCGAAGCACGCGGCCGTCATCGCGGCGAGCGTGGTGTCCGGACCGAGCTCCAGGAACCGGTTGACGCCCTCGGCCGCGGCGCGGGTGACCGCGTCGGCGAACCGGACGCCTTCGCGCACCTGCTGGACCCAGTACTCCGGCGAGGTCAGGTCGGCGCCCTCGGCGACCGTCGAGATGACCGGGATCCGCGGCGACGCGTAGGTCAGCTTCGCGGCGATCGCGCGGAACTCCTCGAGCATCGGCTCCATCAGGCGGGAGTGGAAAGCGTGCGACACCTTCAGCTGCTTGGTGCGCTCGAACTTCGCCGCCACCGCGGCCACGGCGTCGGCCGCTCCCGAGATCACGACCGAGTTCGGCCCGTTGACCGCAGCGATGTCGACGCTGTCGTCGCGAACTTCCTCCGGCGTCGCTTCGATCGCCACCATCGCGCCGCCGGTCGGCAGCGCCTGCATCAGCGCACCCCGGGCGACCACCAGTTCGGCCGCGTCCGCCAGGGAGAACACGCCCGCGCAGTGAGCCGCGGCGATCTCGCCGATCGAGTGGCCGAGCAGGGCGTCCGGCTTGACGCCCCATGACCGCACCAAGCGGAACAGCGCGACTTCCAGCGCGAACAGCGCGGGCTGGGTGTACCGGGTCTCGTCCAGCTCGTCGGTGACCGAGCGGATCGGGCGGTCCAGGTGCCGGTCGAGTTCCGCGCAGACCTCGTCGTACGCGGCCGCGAAGGCCGGGAATTGCTCGGCGAGCCGGGTCCCCATGCCGACGCGCTGCGCGCCCTGGCCGGCGAACAGGAACGCCGTGCGCCCGCTCGCGGTCGCGATGCCGCTGACGACCCCGCGCGCCTCCTCTTCGTCGACCAGCGCCGCGAGACCGCGGACGAACTGCGGCGACCGCTGCCCGATCACCACCGCCCGCCGGTCGAACGCGCTGCGCGTAGTGGCCAGCGAAAACCCGATGTCGGCGAGGCTGCCGTCCGGCTCTTCGTCCACATAGGACATCAGCTGCTCGGCCTGGGCCCGCATCGCGGCGGCACCGCGGCCGGACACCGGCCAGGCGACCGGGCCTTCGTGGTCGTGGCCGCCGGTGACTTCCCGGCGATCGCCTTCTTCGAGGATCACGTGGGCGTTGGTGCCGCTGACCCCGAACGACGAGACGCCGGCCCGGCGGATGTGCCCGTTGGGTAGCCACTTCACCGGCTCCACCAGCGCCCGGACCGCGCCGGACGACCAGTCGATCTCGGTCGACGGGCGGCCGACGTGCAGCGTCGCGGGCAGCTCACCCTGACGCATCGCCAGCACCATCTTGATCACCCCGGCCGCGCCGGCCGCGGCCTGCGTGTGGCCGAGGTTCGACTTGACCGAGCCGATCCACAGCGGGCGGTCGGCCGAGGTCTCCTTGCCGTAGGTGGCCAGCAGCGCCTGGACCTCGATCGGGTCGCCCAGCTTCGTGCCGGTGCCGTGCGCCTCGACGGCGTCGACGTCGGCCGCGGTGATGCCGGCGTCGGCCAGCGCCGCCCGGATCACGCGCTGCTGCGCGGGACCGTTGGGCGCGGTGAGGCCGTTGGACGTGCCGTCCTGGTTGACCGCGCTGCCCTTGAGCACCGCGAGCACCGGGTGGCCGAGGCGGCGGGCCTCGGACAGCCGCTCCAGCACGACCACGCCGACACCCTCGGACCAGGTGGTGCCGTCGGCGTCGTCGGAGAAGACCTTGCAGTGGCCGTCGGCGGCCAGGCCCTTCTGGCGGCTGAACTCGACGAACGTCTCCGGCGTCGCCATCACGGTCACCCCGCCGGCCAGGGCCAGGGTGCAGTCGCCGCCGCGCAGGGCCTGGGCGGCCATGTGCATCGCGACCAGCGAAGACGAGCACGCCGTGTCGACGCTGACCGCCGGGCCCTCCAGGCCGAGGGTGTAGGACACCCGGCCGGTGACGATCGAGCCGGCGCTGGTGGCGCCCACGTAGTCGTGGTACTGGACGCCCGCGTAGACGCCGGTCGGGCTGCCCTTGAGCGAGGACGGGTCGATGCCCGCGCGCTCCAGGGCCTCCCAGCACGCCTCCAGCAGCAGCCGCTGCTGCGGGTCGATGGCCGGGGCTTCCTTCGGCGAGACACCGAAGAACGTGGCGTCGAAGTCGCCGGCGTCGTGGACGAACCCGCCGCGGGCGACGTAGGTGGTGCCGGGACGGCGGCCGGTCGGGTCGAGCAGGCCGTCGACGTCCCAGCCGCGGTCGGCGGGGAAGTCGCCGATCGCGTCGCGGCCGTTGGCGACCAGTTCCCACAGCTGCTCCGGCGAGGTGACCCCGCCGGGCAGCCGGCAGGCCATGCCGACGATCGCGATGGGCTCGTCGTGAGCCACCGAAGACCCCACAGCCGTGGCGACGACCTGGTCCGGCCCGCCGGTCAGCTCGGTGAGCAGGTGCGTGGCCAGGGCCGACGGCGTCGGGTGGTCGAAGATCAGGGTCGCGGGCAGCCGCTGCCCGGTCGCCGCGGTGAGGCCGTTGCGCAGTTCGATCGCGGTGAGCGAGTCGAAGCCGAGCGACTGGAACTGCGCGGCCGGCTCGATCTCGTGCGCGCCGCCGTAGCCGAGCACGGTCGCGGCGTGGCCGCGGACCAGCTCGAGCACGGCATCGGCCCGGTCCGCTTCCGGCAGCGCACGGACGCGGGCCGCGAAGGAGTCTTCCGGTGCGGTCGCCGTGGCCGCCACCCGCCGGGTGGGCCGGCCGGTCAGCTCCTCCAGGGTCTTCGGGATCCGGTCCAGCTTCCGCAGCGCGGGCAGGTCGAGCTTCACCGGCGCGACGGCGGCTTGCCGGGACGCCAGAGCGCGGTCGAAGAGATCTAGTGCGTCCGAAGTGGACAGAGGCACGATGCCGCTCGTGCCCAAGCGGGCAACCTCGGCGTCGGTCAGGGTGCCGCCCATGCCGCCGACCTCGCCCCACAGGCCCCAGGCCAGCGACTGCGCGGGGAGACCCTGGGCGACGCGGTGGCTCGCGAGCGCGTCGAGGAACGCGTTGGCGGCGGCGTACCCGCCCTGGCCCGGTGCGCCGAGCACGCCGGAAACCGAGGAGAACAACACGAACGCCGAGAGCGCGGTGTCGCGGGTCAGCTCGTGCAGGTTCAGCGCGCCGTCGACCTTCGGCCGCAGCACCGTGTCGAGGCGCTCGGGCGTCAATGCGGTGATGACGCCGTCATCGAGGACGCCGGCGGCGTGCACCACGGACGTGAGCGGGTGCTCGGCGGGGATCGCGGCCAGCACCCGGGCCAGCGCGGCGCGGTCGGCGACGTCGCACTGCGCGAGGTCGACGTGGGCGTCCAGCTCGGCGGCCAGGCTCTCCAGCTCGGGCGTGCTCCGGCGGCTGACCAGCAGAAAGCGCCGGACGTCGTAGTGTCCGGCCAGGTGCCGGACGAGCTCGCCCCCGATCGCGCCGGACGCGCCGGTGACCAGCACGGTGCCGCCCGGGTGGAAGTACGCCGGTTCGGCCGCCGCCGCGGTGCGGACGAGCCGCGGGACGAGGACCGTGCCGAAGCGGACGGCGGCCTGGGGTTCCCCGGTGGCGAGGACCTGCGGCAGGACCGCGTCGACCTCGGCCTCGGCGTCGAGGTCCAGCAGCACCAACGAGTCGGGGTTCTCCTCCTGCGCCGAGCGCACGAGACCCCAGGCCGCGGCCGCGGCAAGGTCGGTGACGCCGCCGGCCGCCGCGACGGCACCCCGGGTGACGACGACCAGGCGCGCGTCCTCCGGGTGCTCCGCGGCGAGCCAGTTCTGCAGCGCCTCGAGCGTGCGGTGGGTCAGCTCATGGATCTCGGGACCCGCGCAGTCGAAGATCTCGACGGTCGACACGTCCACAGTGGACTCCGCGGGGATCCGCTGCCACTCGAGGCGGTAGAGCGGTGCCTCCGCCGCGACCGGCGTGGTGAACGCGCGGAACACCGTCTCCGCGACGGTGGCGACGGGCGCCCCCGTGGTGTCGGCGAGGTCCAGGGCGAAGCCGTCCTCGGTGGTCGGGGTGAACCGCACCCGCAGCGCCGAGGCGCCGGTGGCGTGCAGTTCGACGCCGGTCCAGCAGAACGGGACGCGGCCGACTCCGCCATCTCCCCCGCCCGCGACGCGCAGGGCGTGCGTGCAGGCGTCGAGCGCGGCCGGGTGGAGGCCGAAGCGTTCGGCGTCGCTGTCTTCGGGCAGGGCGACCTCGGCGAAGACCTCGCGGCCACGCTTGAAGACCGCTTTCAACGAGCGGAACAGCGGACCGTAGGTGAGGCCGGTGTCGGCGAAGTCGTCGTAGATGCCGTCGATGGCGACCGGCTCGGCGCCCGAAGGCGGCCACTCGGTCAGTGCGGTGCCGCGGTGGGACTGCGGCGCGACCGTGCCGCCGGCGTGCAAGACCCACGCCTCGCCGGAGTCCTCCGGACGCGAGTGGATCTGGACGGCGCGGACGCCGTTCTCGTCCGCGGCCCCGACCGTCACCTGCACCTGGACGCCCGTGCGGTCCGGGACGACGAGGGGGCTGCCGAGCGTGAGCTCCTCGATGCGGCCGCAGCCGACCTGGTCGCCGGCGCGGATCGCCAGCTCCAGGAAAGCCGTGCCGGGCACGGTGGCGACGTCACCCAGGCGGTGCCCGTCGAGCCACGCGTGGGTCTCGAGGGACAGACGGCCGGTGAGCACGACGCCGTCGGTGTCGGCGAGCGCGATGGCCGCGCCGAGCAGCGGGTGCCCGGCGGAGGTGAGGCCCGCGGCGGTCACCTCGTCGCGGTTGGCGCGGGCGTCGAGCCAGTAGCGCTTGCGCTGGAAGGCGTACGGCGGCAGGTCGGCGCGCCGGGCGCCGCGGCCCTCGAACACCGCGGCCCAGTCCGGGGCCAGTCCGCTGACGTACAGCTCGGCCAGCGCGGTGAGCGCGGCCCGCGGCTCGGGACGGTCCTTGCGCAGGACCGGCACGACCACGGCGTCCAGGCTTTGGCGGGCGAGTGCGGACAGCACACCGTCCGGCCCGACCTCGACGAACCGCGAGACGCCCTGGGCGCCGAGCGCGGTGAGCCCGTCGTGGAACCGGACGGCCGCGCGGACGTGCGAGACCCAGTACTCCGGCGTGGCGACCTCTCCCCCGGCCAGTGCGCCGGAGACGTTGGAGACCAGCGGGATCGTGGGCTCGGAGTAGGTGAGCGTGCGAGCGACCTCGCCGAACTCGGCCAGCATCGGCTCCATCAGCGGCGAGTGGAAGGCGTGCGACACCTTGAGCTTCGACGACTTGCGGCCGTCGAACTCGGCGACCACGGCGGCGACGGCGTCTTCGGTACCGGACAGCACGACGGAGTCCGGCCCGTTGATCGCGGCGATGCTCACGTCCGCGGTCAGGTGCGGGGTGACCTCGTCCTCGGTCGCCTGCAGCGCGACCATCGCGCCTCCGGTGGGAAGCGCCTGCATGAGCTTGGCGCGGGCGGCGACCAGCGTGCAGGCGTCGGCCAGCGACAGCACCCCGGCGACGTGCGCGGCGGCCAGTTCGCCGACCGAGTGGCCGAGCAGGAAGTCGGGCTTGATCCCCCACGAGGACAGCAGCCGGAACAGCGCGACCTCGATGGCGAACAGCGCGGGCTGGGTGTAGCCGGTCTGGTTGATCAGGCGCGGCTTGTCGAAGACGACCGTCTTCAGTGGACGGTCGAGGTGCTGGTCCAGCTCCGCGCAGACCTCGTCCAGCGCGGCGGCGAACACCGGGAACGCGGCGGCCAGCTCGCGGCCCATGCCGGTGCGCTGGGCGCCCTGGCCGGAGAACAGGAACGCGGTCTGCCCTTCGACCAGCTCGCCGGCTTCCACGGCCGCAAGACCCGCCTTGCCGTCGAAAACCACCGCACGGTGGCTCAGCGGCGAGCGTGTCGTCGCCAATGAGAACCCGATGTCGAGTGCCGATGCGTCCACATCGGACAGCCGGGCTGCCTGAGCCTTCAGAGCGGCGGCACCGTGCCCGGACAGGGGCCACGGGATCGGCACTTCGGCGGGCCAGCTCGGCGTCGTCTCCTCGACCTCGACGGGCGGCGCCTCTTCGACGATCACGTGCGCGTTGGTGCCGCTGACGCCGAACGACGAGATCCCGGCGCGACGCGGCTTCTCGCCTGCGGGCCACGAACGTTCCTCGGTCAGCAGCTCAACGTTGCCGGACGTCCAGTCGACCTCGGTGGTCGGCTCGGTGACGTGCAGGGTCTTCGGCAGGAGACCGTTCTGGAGCGCCTGCACCATCTTGATCACGCCGCCGACCCCGGCCGCGCCCTGGGCGTGGCCGATGTTCGACTTGATCGACCCGAGCCACAGCGGGCGGTCGCGGTCCTGGCCGTAGGTGGCGAGCAGGGCCTGTGCCTCGATCGGGTCGCCGAGCGTGGTGCCCGTGCCGTGGCCTTCGACGGCGTCCACATCGGACGCCGACAGCTGCGCGTTCGCCAGGGCCTGCCGGATCACGCGCTGCTGCGAAGGACCGTTGGGCGCGGTGAGACCGTTGGACGCGCCGTCGGAGTTGACCGCGGAACCGCGGACGACGGCGAGGACCGGGTGGCCGTTGCGGCGCGCGTCGGACAGGCGTTCCAGCAGGAGCGTGCCCGCGCCCTCGGCCCAGCCGGTGCCGTCGGCGCTGTCGGAGAACGGCTTGCAGCGGCCGTCCGCGGCGAGCCCGCGCTGGCGGCTGAAGGCGACGAACGGGCCGGGCCGCGACATCACCATGACGCCGCCGGCCAGCGCCAATGCGCAGTCGCGCTGCCGCAGTGCCTGCACGGCCAGGTGCAGCGCGACCAGCGAAGACGAGCAGGCCGTGTCGATCGTGATGGCCGGGCCTTCCAGGCCCAGCGCGTAGGCGATCCGGCCGGAGATGACCGAGCCGGCGTTGCCGGTGCTCAGGTAGTCCTGCACCTCACCGGCGAGCACCGACGGCGGCAGCTCGTCGTAGTAGTCCTGGTCGCCGCTGCCGAGAAAGACGCCGACCTGCTGCTTCGCCAGCGAATGCGGGGCGATGCCGCCGCGTTCGAAGGTCTCCCACGCCAGCTCCAGCACGAGCCGCTGCTGCGGGTCCATGGCGAGCGCCTCGCGCGGCGAGACGCCGAAGAAGGGCGCGTCGAACTGGGCGACGTCGTGGATGAAGCCGCCCTCGCTCACGTAGCTCGTGCCGGGGCTGTCGGGGTCGGCGTCGAACATGGAGTCCAGGCCCCACCCGCGATCGGTGGGGAACGGGCCGATGGCGTCGCGGCCCTCGGCGACCAGGTCCCAGAGGTCGTCCGGGGACCGGACGTCGCCCGGGTACCGGCAGCCCATCGCGACGATGGCGATCGGCTCGGCGTCCGCGGCTTCGACCTCGCGCAGCCGCTCCCGCGTCTCCTGCAGGGTGGCGGTCACCCGCTTCAGGTAGTCGACCAGCTTGCTTTCGTCAGTCATCGTGGGGATACCTCTCAGGCGCCGAGCTCGTTGTCGATGAGGGCGAACAGCTCATCCGTGGTCGCGGTCTCCAGCACGTCGGTGGACTTGGTGCCGGACAGGGTCTTGTGCAGGGTGGTGACCATCGCCTGCAGCCGGGCGACGATCCGGGACCGGTCGATCTCGGCGGCGTCCAGTCCGGCCGCGACCGCTTCGAGGCGGTCCAGCTCCACTTCGAGGGGGACGGCTGCTTCGCCGCCACCGAGCTGCGTCCACAGGTGCTCGGCCAGCGCCTGCGGGTTGACGTGGTCGAAGGCGACGGTCGCCGGGAGCTTCAGCCCGGTGGCGGCGCCGAGCCGGTTGCGCAGGTCGACCGCGGTCACCGAGTCGAAACCGAGCTCTTTGAACGCGCGGGCCGGTTCGACCGCCGAGCCGCCGTCGTAGCCGGCGACCACGGCGACCTGGCCGCGGACCAGCTCCAGCAGCGTCCGCTGCTGTTCGGCGGGGGTGAGCGCGGCCAGTTTCGCTTTGAGCTCACCGGTGTTCCCGGCGGCTTCGGTCTTGTCCTCGGCGACTTCCGGCAGCGCGCGCAGCAGGGGCCGCGGGCGGGCGAGCTGGTAGACGGGGGCGAACGCCGCCCAGTCGATGTCCGCGACGACCAGCTGCGTCTCGTCGTGGTCCAGGGCCTGGCCCAGTGCTTCGACGGCGAGTTCCGGCGCCATCTCGGCGAGGCCCATGCGGCGCAGCAGGTCGCTCGCCTCGGCGTCGACCATGCCGCCGCCACCCCAGGAGCCCCAGGCGATCGCGGTCGCGGTGCGGCCCGCGGCCCGGCGGCGCCGGGCGAGGGCGTCGAGGTAGGCGTTGCCCGCGGCGTAGGCGGGCTGGCCCGAGGTGCCCCACACGGCGGCACCGGAGGACATCAGCACGAACGCGTCCAGCTCGGTGTCGCCGAGCAGCTCGTCGAGCAGCGCGGCGCCGGTGACTTTGGCGCGGGTGGCCGCGGCGAACTCCGCGGGGGTGACGTCGGCCAGCGGCGACTCCGCGGTGAGGACCCCGGCGGCGTGCACGACGGCGGTCGGCGGGTGCTCGGCCAGCAGCGCCTTCAGTTGCTCCTTGTCGGAGACGTCGCAGGCGGCGACGGTGACCCCCAGCTCGTCGACCAGCTCACGCGCGCCGTCGGCATCGAGCCCGCGGCGGCTGGTGAGCACGATCTTCTCGGCGCCGCGGCCGGCCAGCCACCGGGCGACGTGCGCGCCGACCGCGCCCGTGCCGCCGGTGACCAGGACCGTCCCGCGCGGCTTCCACTCGTCCGCGGTGCCGGTCAGCGGGGCGCGGACCATGCGCCGGGCAAATACCCCGGACGGCCGGATCGCGACCTGGTCCTCACTGTCCACCCCGGACACCACGGCGGCCAGGCGGGCGGCGTCGGCGGGGCCGTCGACGTCGACCAGGCCACCCCAGGTGGCGGGCAGGTCGAGCGCGGCGACCGTGCCGAGGCCCCACACCGCCGCGGCGGCCGGGTCGGCGTCGGAGAAGGCGTCCACCGCGACCGCGCCGCGGGTGACGACCCAGGTGGGAGCGTCGACGCCGGTGTCGCGCAGCGCCTGCAGCAGCGCGATGGTGGCGGCGACCGCGGTGCTGAGCGCGGGGTGTTCCGGGTGTTCGCGGGTGTCGAGGGCGAGCAGCGACAGGACGCCGTCGAACGGCCGCAGCGCCGTGGCTTCGGTGACCAGCTCGGCCAGGGCTTCGCGATCGGCCGTCGCGATGACGCGCACGACGTCGCCCTGCTCGGCGAGCGCGTCGGCCAGCTCGGCAGCCGCGGGGATGTCCGCGGGCACGACGACCAGCCAGGTGCCGGCCAGTCCGCCCGTGACACTCACCGGCGCCCACGAGACCTTGTAGCGCCAGGATTCCACTGTGGACAGCTCGGTGCGGCGGCCGTGCCACGCGGCCAGGGCCGGGACGATCTCACCCAGGGGCGCGGCTTCGACGCCGAGCCTTGAAGCCAGCGCGTCGACGTCCCCGCTCGTGACGTCCTGCCAGAAGTCCTGGTCGGCGACGGCTGCGGGCACGGCCTGGGCGGCGGTCTCCTCCTCGAGCCAGAAGCGCTTGTGCTGGAAGGGATAGGTCGGCAGGTCGGTGATCCGGCCGCCGGGCACCAGCGAGGCCCAGTCCGCCGCGCCGCCGCGAACCGAGTGCTCGGCCAGCGAGGTCGCGAACCGCGTCAGGCCGCCTTCGTCGCGGCGCAGGGTGCCGGTGACGGAACCGCTGTGCCCGCCTTCGTCGAGGGTCTCCTGGATGCTCATGGCGAGCACCGGGTGCGGGCTGACCTCGATGAACCGCGTGTAACCCGCCTCGGCGAGCTTCGCGACGACCGGGGCGAACCGGACCGTGGTGCGAAGATTCGTGAACCAGTACTTGGCGTCCACAGTGGACCCGAGCTCTTCGGTCACCGTGGACGTCATCGCGACGCTGCCGGCGCCGGGGGTGATCGGGCCGAGATCCTCCAGGAGGCGGTCGGCGAGGTGCTCGACGTGCGCGGAGTGCGACGCGTAGTCCACCGGGACGCGCTTGGCGCGGAAGCCTTCGGCGACGAGCTGGTCACGCAACTGGTCGAGGGCGTCGCCGTCCCCGGACAGCACGGCCGAGGTGGCGCCGTTGTCGGCGGCCAGGGAGATCCGGCCGTCCCAGGTGTCGAGCCGCTTCCGCAGTTCGGCGGCGGGGAGGCCGGCGGCCAGCATGCCGCCGCCGCGGCCGCCGAGGACGTCCCCGATCGCACTGCTGCGCAACGCGACCACGCGGGCGCCGTCCTGGAGGGACAGTGCGCCCGAGACGCTCGCGGCGGCGATCTCGCCCTGCGAGTGGCCGATCACCATGTCCGGTTCCACGCCGTGCGCACGCCACAGCGCGGCCAGCGAGACCATGACGGCCCACAGCATCGGCTGGACGACGTCGACGCGGTCGGCCGGCGGGGTGCCGGGCTCACCGCGCAGCACGGCGAGGACCGACCAGCCGGTGAACTCCCGCAGCGCCTCGTCGCATTCGGTCATCCGCGCGGCGAAGACCGGCGACTGCTCGATGAGGTCGATCGCCATGCCGGTCCACTGGGAACCCTGGCCGGGGAAGACGAACACGGTCTTGCCGCGGACGTCGGCGGTCCCGGTGACGATGTCGGGCCGCGAACCACCCGCGGCCAGCGTCTCCAGGGCCTGCTTGGCGTCGGTCGACAGCACGACCGCGCGGTGGTCGAGCCGCGCGCGACCGGTGGCGAGGGTGTGGGCGACGTCGACGAGGTCGTCGTCCACTTGGGACGCGAGCCGCGCGGCGGCTTCGGCGAGCGCGGCCGGAGTCTTGGCCGACAGGACCAGCGGGCAGACCGCGGGCTTCGGCGGCTCGACGACGTCTTCGGCCGGTGCCTGCTCCAGGATGACGTGCGCGTTGGTGCCGCTGACGCCGAACGACGACACGGCGGCCCGGCGCGGCCGGTTCACCTCCGGCCAGTCGCGCGGCTCGGTGAGCAGCTCGACCGCGCCGGCGGTCCAGTCGACGTGCGTCGACGGCGTGCCGACGTGCAGGGTGCGCGGCGCCTTGCCGTGCCGCAGCGCCTGCACCACCTTGATCACGCCCGCGACACCGGCCGCGGCCTGCGGGTGGCCCATGTTGGACTTGATCGAGCCGAGCAGCAGCGGTGCACCGGTGGTGCGCTGCCCGTAGGTCTCCATCAGCGACTGCGCTTCGATCGGGTCGCCGAGCGCGGTGCCGGTGCCGTGCGCCTCGACGAGGTCCACATCGGACCGTGACAGCCCGGCGTCGGCCAGCGCGGCCTCGATCACGCGGACCTGCGACGGGCCGTTGGGCGCGGAGAAGCCGTTGCTGGCGCCGTCCTGGTTGATCGCGGAGCCGCGCAGCAGCGCGAGGACGCGGTGGCCGTTGCGGCGCGCGTCGGACAGCCGTTCCAGCACGAGGACGCCGACACCCTCGGCCCACGACGTCCCGTCGGCGTCGTCCGAAAAGGACCGGCTGCGGCCGTCGGCGGAGAGCCCGCGCCGGCCGCTGAAGTCGACGAACATCTCCGGGGTGCCCATCACGGCGACGCCGCCGGCCAGCGCGAGGGTGCAGTCGCCGTCCCGCAGGCCCTGGGCGGCCATGTGCAGCGCGACCAGCGAAGACGAGCACGCGGTGTCCACCGACACGGACGGGCCTTCGAGGCCGAGGGTGTAGGAGACCTGGCCGGAGACGAGGCTGCCGTCGGGGCTGCCGCCGCTGTAGTCGTGGTACATGACGCCGGCGTACACACCGGTCGGGCTGCCCTTGAGCGCCTGCGGGTCTAGCCCGGCGCGTTCGAAGGCCTCCCACGAGGCCTCCAGGAGGATCCGCTGCTGCGGGTCGGCGCGGCGGGCGTCGCGCGGGCTGATGCCGAAGAACTCGGCGTCGAAGCCCGGAGCGTCGTAGAGGAACCCGCCGTGGCGCGTGTAGGTCTTGCCGGGCCGGTCGGGGGTGGGGTCGTAGATGCCCTCGAGGTCCCACCCGCGGTCGGCGGGGAACTCCCCGATGACGTCCCGGCCCTGGTCGACCAGGTCCCACAGGTCGTCCGGCGAGCGGACGTCCCCGGGGTAGCGGCAGCTCATGCCGATGATGGCGATGGGTTCGGCGTTCTTGGCTTCCAGCTCCTGCACCCGGCGCCGGGTCGCCTGCAGATCCGCCGTCGCGCGCTTCAGGTAGTCGCGGAGCTTGTCCTCGTTGCTCATGAAATACCCAATTCTGTGTCCAGCACGGCGAAGAGCTCGTCGTCGGTGGCTTCGTCCAGGTCGGCCGCCTCGGGGGCGCCCGTGTTCGCCTCGGTCCACTTGCGGGACAGCGCCTCGAGGCGGGCGGTGACCTTCGCCGTCGAGTCGTTGAGCGATCCCGCGCCGGCCAGGAGCGCTTCCAGGCGGTCGATCTCGGCCAGCAGCGAGTCCGCCGCGCCGCGGGCCGGGCCCAGCAGGGCGTGCAGCCGGGCGGCCAGGGCCGCCGGGGTCGGGTGGTCGAACACGATCGTCGCGGTCAGCTTCAGGCCGGTCAGGGCGCCGAGCTGGTTGCGCAGCTCCACCGACGTCAGGGAGTCGAACCCCATCTCCTGGAACGCTCGCCCCGGCTCGACGAACCCCAGCCCCAGCACGGCTTTGACCTGGCCGGACACGACTTCCAGCAGGTACGCCTCGCGCTCAGGCTCCGGCAGTGCCGCGAGCCGGGCCGTGACGGCGCCGTCGTTCTTAGCCGTCGTGCGGCGGGTGGCCGTGGGCCGGACCATGCCGCGCAGGACCGGCGGGAGCGAGTCCGCGCGCGACCGCAGGGCCGCGATGTCGAGCTTCACCGGCGCGAGGACGGCGTCCTCGGCGACGAGGCAGGCGTCGAACAGGGCGAGCGCGTCGGCGGTGGCCATCGGCGGGGTGCCGAGGCGGCGCAGGCGGCGGAAGTCGGCCTCGCCGAGTTCGCCGGCCATGCCGCCGTCTTCGGCCCACGCACCCCAATCGAGGGCCGTCGCCGGCAGGCCGTGGACGTGGCGGTGGCGGGCCAGTTCGTCGAGGAACGCGTTCGCCGCGGCGTACCCGGCCTGCCCGGCGGCCAGCACCGTGCTCGCGGCCGAGGAAAACAGGATGAACGCGTCGAGGTCCTTCGTGAGTTCATGGAGGTGCCAGGCGCCGTCGACCTTCGGGGCGAAGACGCGGTCGAGTTCGTCCGCGGTGAGGTTCTCGACGCGGCCCGCGGACGGAACTCCGGCCGCGTGCACCACCGCGGTCAGCTCGACGCCGTCGAGCAAGGCCGCGACGGACGCGCGGTCGGTGACGTCACAGCTCGCGATCGCGACCTCGGCACCCAGAGCCTTCAGCTCGTCACGCAAGTCCGCAGCGCCGGGCGCGTCCGCGCCGCGGCGGCTGGTGAGCAGGAGGTGCCGGACGCCGTGGTTCGTCACCAGGTGCTTCGCGACGACGGCACCGAGCCCGCCGGTGCCGCCGGTGATCAGGACCGTGCGGTCGAGGTTCCAGCCCAGGTCGCCCGACGGCGTCGCCGCGACGAACCGGGGGACGTACGCCTTTCCGTCGCGGACGGCCACCTCCGGCTCGCCGGACGCCAGCGCGGTTTCGACGTCTCCGTCCACGAGGACGAACCGGCCCGGGTTCTCGGCCTCGGCCGCCCGGACCAGGCCCCACACCGTCGCGAGGGCCGGGTCGACGTCCTCGCCGGCGACCGACACCGCGCCGCGCGTGACGACGGCCAAGCGATCCTCGGAGTCCCGGATGGCGTCGAGGACCTGCCGGGTGGCCGCGCGGGCCCGCTCGGGGATCGTACCGTCCGCTGTGGACACTTCGAGGACCCGCGCGGTGATCGCCGAGCCGTCGGAGACCGGTTCCCAGGCCGTGCGGAACAACGTGTTCGGGGTCAGCCGGTCGAGGGAGATCGGCCGGGCGGCCAGGGAATCCACCGTCAGGACCGGGAGTCCGCCGTCGTCGGCGATCCGCAGCGTGATGGTCTCCGGCCCGGTCGGCGACACGTGGACGCGCAGCGCGGAGGTACCCGCGGCGTGCCAGGTGGTGCCGCTGAAGGCGAACGGCAGCATCGGCTTCGTTTCGCCGTCCTCCGGGACCGGGCCGAGCAGCTGGGCGTGCAGGGCGGCGTCGAGCAGGGCCGGGTGCAGGCCGTAGTCGCGGGCGTCGGCCAGGGCGACCTCGGCGTAGACGTCGTCGCCGTGGCGCCACATCTTGCCCAGCCCCTGGAACGCGGGGCCGTAGTCGTAGCCAAGGTCCGCGAGCTGCGCGTAGGGGTCGTCCAGGGCGACCTCGGTGGCGCCCGCGGGCGGCCACTCGGTGAGGTCGAACGACGGCTCGGCCGCTTCGGCGGTCACGAAGCCTTCGGCGTGGAGCGTCCAGGCGTCCTCGCCATCGAGTCGCGAGTGGACGGTGACCCGACGGCGTCCGTCCTCCTCGGGGCCGAGGGACACCTGCAGCGCGGCGCCCTTGCTCAGGGCGAGCGGAGCCTGCAGCGTCAGCTCTTCGATGCCGGCGTAGCCGACCTCGTCGGCGGCGGCCCGCGCCAGCTCGACGAACGCCGTGCCCGGCAGCAGGATCGTGCCGAGCACCACGTGGTCGGCGATCCACGGCACGGTGTCCGCCGAGAGCCGCCCGGTCAGCACGACCGTGTCCGACTCGGGCACGCGGACGACGGCGCTGAGCATCGGGTGCGCGGCGGGCTGCTGGCCGTGGTCGGCGGCATCGCCGGTCGCGGTGGTGGCCGGCAGCCAGTAGCGGGTGCGGCGGAAGGCGTAGGTCGGCACCTCGACGCGGCGGGCGCCGGCGTAGAACGCTTGCCAGTCCACGGGAATCCCGCGGGCGTGCAGGGTGGCGACCGCGGTGACGACCGCGTGGGCTTCGTCGCGGTCCTTGCGCAGGGCCGGGACGAAGGCGAGCGATTCGTCGTCGAAGGCGGTGCTCGCGGCGGCGGTCAGCACCGGCGCCGGACCGATCTCGACGAACGTCCGGACGCCTTCGGCGGCGAGCGCGCGCAGGCCGTCGTCGAACCGGACGGTCGCGCGGACCTGCTCCACCCAGTACTCCGGCGAAGCCAGGTCGGCCCCGGCGGCCACCGTGGAGACGATCGGGATTTCGGGCTTCGCGTAGGTGAGCTTCTCCGCCACGACCGCGAACTCGTCGAGCATCGGTTCCATCAGCGGCGAGTGGAACGCGTGCGAAACGCGCAGTTCCTTGGGCCGCTCGAAGTGCGCGACGACGGCGGCGACCTCGTCTTCGGCGCCCGAGACCACCAGGGAGCGCGGGCCGTTGATCGCGGCGATGCTCACCCCGGCGGTCAGCAGCGGGGTCACGTCGGCCTCGGCGGCCGGGATCGTGACCATCGCCCCTCCGCCCGGCAGCGCCTGCATGAGCCGGGCGCGGGCCGCGACGAGCGTGCAGGCGTCGTCGAGCGAGAGGATCCCGGCGACGTGGGCCGCGGCCAGCTCGCCGACCGAGTGGCCCAGCAGGTAGTCGGGTTTCAAGCCCCACGACGACAGCAGCCGGTAGAGCGCGACCTCGAACGCGAACAGCGCGGGCTGGGTGAAACCGGTCTGTGCCAAGGATTCGGCGTCGTCGAAGACCGACCGGTCGAGGTCGAGCCGGGAGCAGCTGGCGTCAAGGGCTTCGGCGAACACCGGGTACTTCGCGGCGACAGCCTGGCCCATGCCGGCGCGCTGGGCGCCCTGGCCGGTGAACAGGAAGGCCGTCCGGCCGGTGCCCCGGCGGTCGCGGACCACGTTCGGCGCGTCCTCGCCCGCGGCGAGCGCCGTCAGCCCGGCGCGCAGCTCGGCGGCGTCGGCTCCGACGACGACGGCGCGGTGGTCCAGCGCCGAGCGGGTCGTGGCCAGCGAGTAGCCGACGTCCGCGAGGTCGCCGACGTGGTCCACGAGCTGCCGAGCCTGCGCGGCGACGGCGTCCGCGGAGTCCGCCGAAACCGGCCACGCGACGACCGGGACCTCGGCTCCCGAGGGTTTCTCGGCGACGGGTTCGGCCTGCTCGATGATCACGTGGGCGTTGGTGCCGCTGATGCCGAACGACGACACCGCGCCGCGGCGGGGCCGGTCGGCCTCGGGCCACTCGCGGGCCTCGGTGAGCAGCTCCACCGCGCCGGCGGACCAGTCGACGTGCGGTGACGGCTCGTCGACGTGCAGGGTCTTCGGGAGCACGCCGTGCCGGATGGCCTGGACGACCTTGATCACGCCGCCGACGCCGGCGGCCGCCTGGGTGTGGCCGATGTTGGACTTGAGGGAGCCGAGCCACAGCGGCCGGTCCGCGGGGCGGTCCTGGCCGTAGGTGGCCAGCAGGGCCTGCGCCTCGATCGGGTCGCCGAGCTTCGTGCCGGTGCCGTGGCCTTCGACGAGGTCGACGTCCGTTGTGGACAGTCCGGCGGTGGCGAGGGCTTGGCGGATCACGCGCTGCTGCGCCGGTCCATTGGGGACGGTCAGGCCACTGGACGCGCCGTCGGAGTTGACCGCGCTGCCGCGGACGACGGCGAGAATGTCGTGGCCCAGGCGCTGGGCGTCGGAAAGCCGCTCGACGACGAGCACGCCGACACCTTCGCCCCAGCCCGTGCCGTCGGCACCTGCGGCGAAGGCCTTGCAGCGGCCGTCGTCGGACAGGCCGCGCTGCTCGGTGAAGTAGACGAAGGTCTCGGGGGTCGCCATCACCGTGACGCCGCCGACGAGGGCCAGCGAGCAGTCGCCGCGGCGCAGCGCCTGCGTGGCCCAGTGCAGGGCGACCAGGGAGGACGAGCAGGCGGTGTCGACCGAGACGGCGGGGCCTTCCAGCCCGAGCGCGTAGGCGACCCGGCCGGAGACGACGCTGCCGGCGGCCGCGTGGCCGAGGTAGTCGTGGTACATCACGCCGGCGAAGACGCCGGTGCTGCTGCCGCGCAGGGATTCCGGGACGATGCCCGCGCGCTCCAGCGCGGTCCACGACGTCTCGAGCAGCAGCCGCTGCTGGGCGTCCATGGTGAGCGCTTCGCGAGGCGAGATCCCGAAGAATTCGGGGTCGAATTCCGCGGCGTCACGCAGGAAGCCGCCCTCGCGGGTGTTCGTGGTGCCGGGCCGCTCCCCCGCCGGGTCGTAGAGGCGGTCGAGGGGCCAGCCGCGGTCGGCCGGGAACGCGCCGATGGCGTCGGTCCCGGTGCCGACCAGCTCCCAGAGGTCGTCGGGGCTCGCGACTCCGCCGGGAAAGCGGCAGTCCATGCCGACGATCGCGATCGGCTCGCTGTCGCGCCGCCGGACCTCGTGCAAAGCACCCTTGGCCTCGCGCAGGTCGGCCGTCGCGCGCTTGAGGTAGTCGAGCAGTTTCCGCTCGTTCTCGGCGCTCACGCCATTACCCCCTGGAAAATGGCAGGAAGAACGGTATTCACGTAATCGACCACCTAACCGCGAATGGGGTGGAAGGTGCCACGCCGAAAACGCTACCGAGGGACTTTGTGCCGCCCCACCCCTAACAGCCCCACAATCAGCGGGTCAGGGCGGCGACCAGTTCGCGCGGCGCGGGCAGGGCGGCGATTTCGTCCCGCAGCGCGTTCGCCGCGCCACTCAGCGAAGCCAGCTCCGCTATGCCGTCGGCCGAGCCCACATACCCGGCTCCGGCCGTCGCGATGCGAGCGCCGATCACCGTCTCCGTCAGGGAAAGCTGCGGCACGCCGTGGGTCGCCGCCGCGAGGGCGAGGGACGCGTCACCGTCGTGGACGAGCGCACTGCAGGTCGGCAGGAGCGCCGCCGGGGGTGCCGTGTCGACCAGCCTCACGTTGGGCGGCATCGTGACGCCGGCCGGGATCCCCGCCGCATCGGTCGCCCAGAGCACTTCGGCGTCCACCGCGGCGACGGCGTCGAACACCGGTCCGGCCAGGGTCGCGTCGGTGAGCGACAGCAGTACCCGGCTGCGCCTTGGCTTGCGGCGCAACCATTCCGGTACCACGACCGGGCCGAAGTAGGGCACGTGCCGGACCGGACGGGCGGCCGAGGAGTCCCGCAGCGACGGCGGAACGGTGTCGAAGTCCGCCGGGCCGGACTCGTCGAGCGGGCCCAGCAGCCGGACCGTGCCGGCGTCGACCACCGGTGCCTGCGCGCCGGAGACCACGACGTCGGGCCGCCACAGGTCGGCGAACTCCGCCAGTGCCGCGGATTCGGTGTCTGCGGTGCCGAGGTCGACGGCGACGCAGCCGGTGCGCAGGATCTCGCCGACGAACGACGCCTGCCCGGCGATCTTCACGTCGTGACCGGCGGTCCGCAGCGCCCACGCCAGCGGCACCAGGTTGTGCAGCCGCGCGGGCGACGGCGGAGCGGCCAGGAGTACGCGCATGGGATCCACTCCAGAAAAGGAAACCGGGCCGGCCCGGTGCGGATGGTCGAATTCGACACTATCCGCACCGGGCCGGCCCGCTAACCCCTACAAATCCCTGGTGCCCCGGTCCTATTGCCCCGGCAACGTGACCGCTTCGATCGGGCTGCGCCGCATCGCGAGCCGCGCGGAAAGCGCCGTCACCGGCCAGACGATCAGGAACACCGCGGCGATGACCGCGAGGAACACCCACAGCGGGCCGACCGGCACGATGGTGCCGGACGAGAGCGCCATCGGGATCACCGTGAACAGCGAGATCCCGGTCCCGAGCACCAGGCCGAGCACGGCCAGGATGCCGCCCTCGATCATCAGCATCGACCGCACCTGCCCGCGCCGCGCTCCCGCGAGCCGCTGCACGCCGAACTCGCGACGCCGCGAAAGCACCGCCACGGCGAGCGTGTTCACCGCCGCGATCGCGGCGTACGCGATCGCGAGCACGGCCAGCAGGTAGTGGATCATCGCCTCGATGTCGGCACTGGCCGCGAAGCTCTCCGTGACCGCGTCGGAGTCCCCGACGGTGGCCCCGGCCCAGTTCGCGGTCGCCGAAGTGACCGCCGAGACGACCGCGGCCGCGTCCTGTCCGTCCGCCCCGCGGACGAGCAGCCGGTTCGCCACGCCCGACGTCGTGTGCGGGGCGAGCAGCGCGGCCGGCAGCACGATGCTGGGGTAGCCCGAGGGGCTGTCCAGCAGCGCGACGATCTTCACCTTGACCTGGGCGCCGTCACCGAGCCGCATGGTGATCCGGTCGCCGAGCTTCAGGTCCAGGTCGTCCGCGATGCCCTCGGGCAGCGCCACCGTTTCCCCGGTGAGCTCCCCCAGCGAGCCGGACGTCACCGGCGTCGCCAGCACTCCGTTCGCGTCGCGGACGTCGAGGCCGAGCAGCCGGCCCGGGTCGCTGCCGTTGCCGTCGTAGGGCTCTTCGATCCAGCCCTGGCTGGTCACCAGCGGCGACACCGACCCGACGCCCGGCGCCTGCCGGACGGCGTCGGCCAGCGCCGGCGAGACCGCACCCGTGCCGCTGGTCACCACCGCGTCGGCCCGCAGCTGGTCGGCGTAGGCGCCGATGATGGCGTGCTGCTGCGTGGTTTCGGCGTACACGTTGCCGAGTGCGACCGCGGTGGCCAGCGTGATCGGCGTCAGCACGGCGGCGAACGCCACCGCCCGCGTCCGCGAGTTGATCACCGCGAGCACCGCGTCGCGGCCGCCGACCCGCCGGATCAGCGGGCCGAAGCGGGTGGCGACGAACGCCATCAGCTCCGGGCCGATCAGCGCGACGGCGATCGAGCCGGTGAGCACGGCGGGACCGCACACGGCCGACGCGATGTCCACCGGCATGAACAGGGTCGCCACCGCCAGCAGCACGGTGACCCCGGCGAACACCTTCGCGCCGAAGCGGCGCACGTCGTTCACCTTCGCGGGCGGGATGGACGCCTCGGCGAGCGCCTGCAGCGGCCGGGCCCGCGCCGCCGGCAGCGCGGCGAACCACGCGGCGGCGAACGAGATGCCGAGCGAAAGCACGAGACCGCCGCCGAAGGCGATGATCCCCTGCTGGAACTCCAGCTGGGGCGGGAGCATCCCGTTGCCCGTGGTGAAACTGAAGATCTCCGCGCCGATGAAGCGGCCGCCGACGAGTCCGACGAGGGCGCCGAAAGCCGCCACCACCATCGTCTCGGCGAGCACCATCCGGTGCACCTGACGCGGGGTCGCGCCGGTCGCCCGCAGCAGCGCGAGCTCCTGCTGGCGCTGCCGCACCGTGAGGCTGATCGTCGCCGACACCACCAGCGCCATGACCACCAGGACCATCCCGCCGAACACGCCGGCGAGCAGGATCAGCGGCAGCTGGGCGCCGTCGATGCCGGGGAACTCGGCGGACCCGCGGTCCGCGCCGGTCAGCACGTTCAGCCCGGGCACCTGCTCGGCGATCCGGGCGGCGAGCTCACCGGCGTCGACGCCGTCCGCCGGGAAGATGCCGGCCAGGTCGACCGTGCCGGGGTGCACCGAGAACTGCTGGGCTTCCGCGGCCGAGAAGAACAGGGCGGGCCCGGTCGTGTCGGCGTGCGCGACGCCGGCGACGACGAAGTCCCGCGGCGGCGCGCCGTTCACGGCGATGCCGACCTGCCCCCCGGTGCGGACTCCCGCGGCCTGGGCCGAAGCTTCGTCGAGCACGACCTGGCCCGTGGTACGCGGCTGCGTACCGTCCACAAGGGAGTAAGGCGCGAGCGCGGCCGAGTCCCAGCCGTGCCCGGCGAGCGGGGCGTCGGCGCTCTGCGGTCCGGACGCGCCGACCACGACCGCGGCGAAGGTGGTGTCCGGCACGACCTGCCGCACACCCGGTACGGACGCGAGCTGGGCGAGCTGCCCCGCCGGGATGCCCGAGCGCTCCCCGTAGGGAACGACCTGCGACTCCTCGTCCGGCAGCTTGAACCCGGCCGATCCGGTCACCACGACCGGCGCGGCGGCCAGCCGCTGCGGCTGGGCGTCGAGCGACAGCGCGGTTTCGAACAGGCCACCGCACGCGATGAGCAGCGAGCAGCCGACCAGGACCGCGACGAACGTCGCCAGCGAGGCGGCCGCGCGGAACCGCAGGCTGGCCAGCGCCATCCGCAGGACCACCCGCCGCGGGCTCACTGCCGCCCCCTCGCCTGCTTGGCCTGGGCACCGAGACGCGCCAGCTCCGCCGCCACCATTTCGACGGCCGGGGCGGCCATCTTCGTCACGATCTGCCCGTCCACCAGGAAGAGCACCTCGTCGGCGAACGACGCGGCGACCGGGTCGTGGGTCACCATGACGATCGTCTGACCGGCGTCGGCGAGCTCGCGCAGCAGCCCGAGCACCTCGAGCGCGGTGGTCGTGTCGAGCGCACCGGTCGGCTCGTCGGCGAAGGTCACCGCCGAGCGGCCGGCGAGCGCGCGGGCGATCGCCACGCGCTGCTGCTGGCCACCGGACAGCTCGCCGGGCCGGTGCCCGACCCGCTGCGACAGGCCGACCCGCTCGACGACCTGGGCGATCCATGCCCGGTCCGGTTCCTTGCCCGCCAGCAGCATCGGGAGGGTGATGTTCTCCTCGACGTTGAGCGCGGGCATCAGGTTGAACGACTGGAACACGAACGCCACGTGCTCGCGGCGCAGTTCGGTCAGCTGGGTTTCGTTGCGGCCCTTGAGGTCGACGCCGACGAGCGTGACGCTGCCCTGGTCGGGCCGGTCGAGCCCGGCGGCGCAGTGCAGCAGGGTGCTCTTGCCGGACCCCGACGGCCCCATCACCGCGGTGAAGCTGCCGGCGGGGAACTCCACGCTGACCCCGGCGAGCGCGACCACACCGCTCTCGCCGCGCCCGTAGGTCTTCTTCACCGAGTCCAGCCGGACGGGCGACCCGGTGGTCGTCATGGTCGTCATCCCCGCGCGATCCGCTCACTCGGGCGGTTGCGCGTCGCGAAGTGCCACGGCACCACGATGAGCGCGCCGCCGATCAGCGGCCAGATGAAGAACGGCGAGTGCAGGCTGAGCGTCGCGAAGCACATGATCAGCCAGATCAGCAGGTGAATGCCGGTGGCGGCGAGCCACACGATCGTGACCACTTTCAGTGCCGTGCGCCCCCCGGCCGTGGAACCGTCTGTCGTCTCGGCCATGTCGGCCCCCGATCTCAGGTACGAACAAAACTGTGTATGGGTTGCACAGTTTAGCCCACCGGAGCTCCGAGGGGAACCCGGACCCCTACGACCGGGATCGGGTTCCGGCCTGACCGTCGCCGACGCGCATCCGGCGGTCCCGCTCCCGCGTGGACCACAGGCCGAGCACGAGCAGGCCGCCGCCGAGCACCGGCCACAGCACCCACGGCCCGTCCCACTGGCCGCTGGCCCACCCCAGGGTCAGGTAGACCGCGACGTTGACCAGGCTGACCACGACCCAGACCGCCAGCCCGACCCGCGGGGCGGCCTCCAGGATCGGCGGCACCGCGGATTCGGACCGCCCGGCGACGGCGCTGTCCAGCGCCGCGTGCGTGGTCGCCAGCCGGACGCGGGCCAGCCTGACCTCGGCGTCCGGGCACCGGCCCTCGGCCCGGTCGTGCTCGATCCGCGTGACGGCGAGCTTGCGATCCAGCTCGGTGACCCGCGTACGCTCCGGCCACAGGAGCCGGCCGACGGCCGTGGCCACCGGCCTGTTCTCGCTCACGTCGCTCGCCCTCCGCCCAAATCAGTGTAAGACTCTCACAGTTTACTGCCGGAGCACTCGCCAGGGAAGACGCACCATGCTGGACAGGGACACCACACCGGAGCTGCCCCCCGGGATGACACTGGCCTGGGGCGGCACGCCGCCGCCGCGCCGCGGGCCCAAGCCGTCGCACTCGGTGGCGCAGATCGTCGCGGCGGCCGTGGGCCTCGCCGACGCCGACGGCGTCGCCAACGCCTCGCTCCCGAACATCGCCCACGAGGTGGGCGTGACGACCAACGCGCTGTACCGCTACGTCAGCTCCAAGGAGGAGCTGACGGTCCTGCTCGCCGACGCGGGCTGGGGCCCGCCGCCCCCGGGGCTCGCGTCCTCGGGCGACTGGCGCGCCGACGTCCGCGCGTGGACGCGGGCGGTGCTCGACCGGCTGCTGAGCCGGCCCTGGCTGCTGGACCTGCCGATGCGCGGCGACCCGGTGACCCCGAACCGCCTGGCGTGGACGGAGCTCCTCCTGCGTGCGTGCGCGGCCGCGGGCGTCCGCGGTGAGCACCTGCTCGGCTGCGAAACGATGGTGACGGGGTTCGCGACCGCCGCGGCGGTCCGCCTGGCCACCCCGGCGACCCCGGCGGAGGCGTCGGCCGTGCGGGATCATCTCGCACCCAACCTGGCCCGGCACGACGCGGTGGAGCTGGCGGCCCTCGTGTCCGACGGCCGGTACCCGGTCACCGCGGAGGACCGGGAAGCGTTCCTGACCGCGGGGCTCGAGCCCGTGCTGGCCGGCGTGGCCGGGATGGCGAGCATCTACTGACCCCGGTCAGTCCAGGGCCGCGAGCCACTCGGCCACCGCGGCGGCCGTCGTGGGCGCGTCCGTGTCGATCAGCGTGAAGTGGTGCCCCCGCGCGATCTTCACGTCGTCGGCGTGCGACCACGTCGTCTGCCAGTTGCGGGCCTCCGCGTCGAACGGCTCGCCCGCCCGGACCAGGAGTGACGGGGTCGCGATACCGCCGATCGCGATGCTGGGCAGCAGGTCCATGTACCGGGCCATCGCCGTCAGCTTCGCCCGGTCGAACGAGCCGTACTGGGACTCGTTCGCCAGCATGCCCTTCGCGAGATCCGCCGCGCCGTCGCCGATCGCGTCGTCGCCGTTGATCACGTACGTGTCCAGGAGCACGATGCCCGCCGCCGGGGTTCCGGCATGCTCCAGGCACTCCGCCACCGCGTGCACCAGGATCCCCGCCGAGGAGTACCCCAGCAGCGCGAACGGCCGGTCGCCGGCGGACTTGCGCAGGCTCTCCGCCAGCACCTCGACGATCGCCTCCGGGGACGACGGCAGCGCCTCCCCCGGCAGGAACCCGGGCATCGGCACGGCGTGGAGCTCCCGGCCGTCGTCGAACCCGGCGGCCAGCTTCGCGTACTGGTAGACGCCGCCGGTCGCGACCGGCGTGCTGAAGCAGAACACCTGCGCTCCGGCGGTGCCCTCCTTGAGCCGCACCGGGGCCGGCAGGCCGTCGATGTCGGCGGAGGAGGTGAACGCCGGACGGAGGTTCGCCACCGCGGCCAGCATGCTCAGCCCGTCCTCGACCCGCCCGGCCCGCACCGCGTCGGCGAACACGTCCGCCAGCGCGTCCGGTTCCCGGGCCGGTTCGGGGACCGGCCCGGAACCGTCCAGTTCGGACAGCAGGTGCGCGGCCAGCCCCGCCGGGGTCTGGTGGTCGAAGACGACGGTCGGCGGCAGCCGCAGCCCGGTGTCCTCGTTGAGCCCGTTGCGCAGCTCGACGGCCGTCAGCGAGTCCAAACCGGACTCGAGGAAGTGCCGCTGCGGCTCGATCGCGCTGCCCCCGGAGTAGCCGAGCAGGCCCGCGGTCCGGTCCAGGACCAGGTCGAGCACGGCCCGCTCCCGCCGCAGCGGTTCGAGCCCGGCCAGGCGCTCCTTCAGCGTGGGACCGCCCTCGGCCCGCGACGCCGTCCGCCGCGTGGGCGGGACCAGCGCCCGGAACACCGGCGGCACGTCGCCGGAATCCGCGGCAGTGTCGACCTTCATCGGCACCAGCAGCGCCTCCGGCCGGGCCGACGCCGCATCGAACAGCGCCAGACCCTCCTCAGTGGATAGTGGCGACAAGCCGGTGCGCGCCATCCGCGCCCGGTCGGCCTCGGACAGCGACGCCGTGGCGTCCCACAGCCCCCACGCGAGGGACTGCGCGGGAACGCCCTGAGCGCGACGGTGCGCGGCCAGCCCGTCCAGGAAGCTGTTGGCGGCGGCGTAAGCGCCCTGGCCGGCGTTGCCCAGCAGACCGGCGACGGACGAGAAGAGCACGAAGGCACCGAGGTTCGACGTCAGCCGGTGGAGGTTGAGCGCGGCGTCGACCTTCGGCCGCAGCACCGCGGCCAGCCGGTCGGGGGTCAGCGACGGGATCGTCGCGTCGTCCACGACCGCGGCCAGGTGCACCACCGCGGTCAGCGGGTGCTCGGCCGGGATCGCGGCCAGCACGCCTGCCAGCGCGTCGGCATCGGCGGCGTCGCAGGCGGCGACCGTGACGGCGGCGCCCAGGTCGGTCAGGTCCTCGACCTGGCCGGGTGCCGCACCCCGGCGGCTGACGAGCAGCAGGTTCCGGACGCCGTGTTCGGTGACCAGGTGCCGCACCAGCTGAGCGCCGAGCGCGCCGGTGGCCCCGGTGACGAGGGTGGTGCCGTCGGCGTCGAACGTCGTCGCGGGCGTGTCGGCCGAGGGCGCGAGGCGCGTCAGCCGCCCGCCGTACGCGACGCCGCCGCGGACGACGAGCTGCGGTTCCCCGGCGGCCGCGAGCCGCGGCAGCAGGACCGCCGAACCGGCGTGGTCGTCGATGTCGGCGAGCACGAACCGGCCCGGGTTTTCCGACTGCGCGGAGCGGATCAGGCCCCACACCGCGGCGCCGGCCAGGTCGGTGACGTCCTCGCCGTCGAGCGCGACCGCGCCGCGGGTGACCACGACCATCGTGGCCCGCGACCCGGTCAGCCGGTCCCGCACCCGGTCGAGCACCCGGGCCAGGGTTTCCGCCACCGAGTCCGCAGGGGGCAGGTCCAGGATTTCGACGTCGGAAACCGGACCGGCAGGCACCGGGACCGGCTGCCACGCCCAGCCGTGGAGCGACTTGGGCGGCCGGACCACCGAGGCGCCCGTCGCTCCGGCCCGCAGCACGAGCGAGCCGACCGAAGCGACCGCCCGGCCCGTCTGGTCCGCCAGCTCGAGCGACACGGAGTCGGCGCCGAGCGGGACGACCCGCACCCGCAGCCGGGACGCCCCCGCCGCGTGCAGCTCGACCCCCGTCCACGCGAACGGCAGCCCGCCCGCGACCGTGACCGTGTCGCAGAGGCCGATCGCGTGCAGCGCGGCGTCGAGGACGGCCGGGTGCAGCCCGAACCCGGCGGTGCCGGTTTCGGTCGGGACGACCTCCGCGAACACCTCGCCGTCTCGGCTCCAAGCCGCGGTCAGGCCCTGGAACGCGGGCCCGTAGCCGAGCCCGGCGGCGGCGAATCCCTCGTACAGCCCGTCGAGGTTCAGCGGCTCGGCACCGGCGGGCGGCCACGCCGTGAGCTCGGCCGGCTCCGCACCAGTACCAGGTGCCAGCCGGCCCGCCGCGTGCCGGACCCAGGGTTCGTCGGTGTCGGTCTGCGAATACACGGAAACCGCGCGGTGGCCGGCCGCGTCCGGCTCGTCGACGACGACCTGCAGCCGCACCTTGCCCAGCTCCGGCAGCACCAGCGGTGCTTCCAGGGTCAGCTCGTCGAGCCGCGGGCAGCCGGCTTCGTCGCCGGCCCGCACGGCCAGCTCCACGAAACCCGCGCCCGGGAAGATGATCGTGCCGCCGACGGTGTGATCGGCCAGCCACGGGTGCGTGTGCACCGAGATCTGCCCGGTCAGCACCACCTGCGTCGAGCCCGCCACCGCGAGCGCCGCGGAGACCAGCGGGTGTTCGGTGGAGTCCAGCCCGGTCGCGGCGAGGTCGCCGGTGGCGTGCAGGGCTTCCATGTCGACGTCCGGCCAGTAACGGCTGCGGTTGAAGGCGTACGGCGGCAGCGCGACGCGCTCAGCGCCGCGGAACAGCTTCGCGCCGGCCAAGCCGATGCCGTGGGCGAAGAACCGGCCGGCGGCCAGCTGCGCGCCCCGGACCTCCGCCTGGGTCTTGGCCCGCAGCGGGATCACCACGGCGTCGCGCGGGTCCCCGGCCAGGCAGCCCTGGGTCATCGCCGCGAGGGTGCCGTCGGTGCCGAGTTCGACGTACCGGCTGACGCCGGCGGCTTCGAGGGCACGGACGCCGTCGAGGAACCGGACGGACTGCCGGCAGTTGGCCACCCAGTACTCCGGGTCGGCCCAGCGTTCCGGCTCCACCGCCGCGCCGTCCACTGTGGACACGACCGGGATCCGGGCGGGCTCGTAGGTCAGTTCTTCGGCGATCTCGCGCAGCTCGTCCAGGATCTCGTCGAGCAGCGGTGAGTGGATCGCCTGGCTGATCGCCAGCCGCTTGGTGCGCCGGCCGAGCGCCGTGAAGTGCTCGGCGATCGCGAGGACGTCGGTCTCCGCACCGGAGACGACCAGGGACGCGGGGCCGTTGATCGCCGCGATCCCGCAGGCGGCGGTGAGCAGCGGCGTCACCTCGTCCTCGACGGCTTCGACCGCGACGACGGCACCGCCGGAAAGCTCCTGCATGAGCTGGCCGCGGTGGGCGACGAGCTTCACCGCGTCCTTCAGCGAAAGCACCCCGGCCACGTGGGCCGCGGCGATCTCGCCGACGGAGTGCCCCATCAGCACGTCCGGACGCAGGCCCCACGACTCGACCAGGCGGTAGAGCGCGACCTGCATGGTGAAGAGCGCGGCCTGGGTGAACGCCGTCCGGTCGAGCAGCTGCGCGTCGGCCGAGCCCTCCTCGGCGAACATCACCTGCCGCAGCGACCGGCCGAGGTGGCCGTCGAAGAGCGTGCTCGTCTGCGTGAAAGCGTGCTCGAAGACGCCGAACGCGGCGCACAGCTCGCGGCCCATGCCGGGCCGCTGGGTGCCCTGGCCGGGGAACAGGAATGCCGTCTTGCCGCCGCGGGCGGTCGCCCGCACGACGGCCGGGGAGTCCTCCCCGCCGGCCAGCGCGGTGAGCCCGGCGATGAGCTCTTCACGGTCGTCCCCGGCCACCGCGGCGCGGTAGGGCAGCACCGGCTCGCGCACAGCGAGGGAGAAGCCCACGTCCAGGGGGTCCAGCTCGGGGTTCCCGGCAAGGTGGGTCAGCAGCGCGGCGGCCTGCAGCGGCAGGGCTTCCGGCGTGCGCGCGGTCAGCAGCCACGGCGGGAGCACGGCGGGACGCTCACCCGCGGCACGCACCGGCTCGGCCGCTTCGGACGGCGGCGCCTGCTCCAGGATCACGTGCGCGTTCGTGCCGCTGTAGCCGAAGGCCGACACGCCGGCGCGGCGCGGGTGTCCCCGGTCGGGCCACGGGATCGTCTCGGCGAGCAGCCGCACGGCGCCCGCGGACCAGTCGACGTGCGGCGACGGGTCGTCGCCGTGGCGGGTCATCGGCAGCTCGCCGTGGCGCATCGCGAGGATCATCTTGATCACCCCGGCGACGCCGGCCGCGGCCTGAGCGTGCCCGATGTTCGACTTGACCGAGCCCAGCCACAGCGGCTCGTCCGCGGACCGGTCGCGGCCGTAGGTGGCGAGCAGGGCGTTGGCCTCGATCGGGTCGCCCAGCGTGGTGCCGGTGCCGTGGCCCTCGACGGCGTCCACTTCGGACGTCGTCAGGCCCGCGAGCTTGAGCGCGCGCTTGATCACGCGCTCCTGCGACGGGCCGTTCGGGGCGGTGAGGCCGTTGGACGCGCCGTCGGAGTTCACCGCGCTGGAGCGGACCACGGCGAGGACCTCGTGCCCGTTGCGCCGGGCGTCCGACAGCCGCTCGACCACGAGCAGGCCGACGCCTTCGGCCCAGCCCACGCCGTCGGCCGCCGCCGAGTAGGCCTTCGTCCGGCCGTCGGTGGCGGTGCCGCTGTTGTCGAAGTGCACGAACGGTTCCGGCGAGACCAGCGCGGCGACGCCGCCGGCCAGGGCCAGGGAGCAGTCACCCTGCCGCAGCGCCTGGACCGCCAGGTGCAGCGCCACGAGCGACGACGAGCAGGCGGTGTCGATCGAGACCGCGGGGCCTTCCAGCCCGTAGGTGTAGGCGACCCGGCCGGACACGACGCTGCCGAGCGCGCCGGAGCCGCGGAAGAGGCCGTTGTGCTCGACCGTGCCGAGCGGGCCCGGGTCGTAGTCGGACTGCATCACACCGGCGAACACGCCGGTGTCGGTGCCCTTGAGCGACAACGGGTCGATGCCCGCGGACTCGCACGCTTCCCAGCACGCTTCGAGGAGCATCCGCTGCTGCGGGTCCATCATCACGGCTTCGTTCGGGCTGATGCCGAAGAAGCCGGCGTCGAAGTCGGTGGCGCCGGTGACGAACCCGCCGTTGGGCTCCTTGCCCGAGGCCGCCGCCATGCCGAGCCAGTAGCCGAGGTCCCACGAGCGGTCTTCCGGGAACCGCGAAGTGCCGTCGCGGCCGGCCACGACCAGGTCCCACAGTTCGTCCGGGGTCGTGACGCCGCCGGGGAACCGGCAGGCCATGCCGACGATCGCGATCGGCTCGTCGGTGCTCGCGACGACGGCGGTCTCCGGGGTCTCCCCCGCGTCGCCGAGCTCGCCCAGCAGCGATTCGTGCAGGTGCGCCGCGAGGTCGCCCGCGGTCGGGTAGTCGAAGACGAGCGTCGCGGTCAGGCTCAGGCCGGTGGCCTCGTTGAGCGCGTTGCGCAGCTCGACCGCGGTCAGCGAGTCGAACCCGAGGTCCTTGAACGCGCGGTCGGCGTCGACCAGGTCGGCCGAGCCGTGACCGAGCACCGCGGCCGAGTGCTGGACCACCAGCTCGAGCAGGTGGTCGAGGCGCTTCTCCGCGGGCAGCCGGATCAGCTTGCCCAGCAGCGAGTCCGCGCCCGCCTCACGGCCGGACACCGTCCGCCGGGACGCCGGGACGAGGCCGCGCAGCAGGTCCGGGACGCCGCCACCCGCGTCGCGCAAGGCGGGCAGGTCGAGCTTGATCGGGACGTACAGGTCGCCGGCCGCGCCGACCGCGGCGTCGAACAGCGCCAGGCCCTCTTCAACGCCGAAGGCGCCGAGGCCGCGCTTGCCGTGGGTCTCGCCGGCCATGCCGGCCGCCGACTCCCACATGCCCCACGCCAGCGAGTGCGCCGGCTTGCCTTCGGCCCGGCGGACCGCGGTGAGCGCGTCGAGGAAGGCGTTGGCGGCGGCGTAGTTGGCCTGGCCCGGCGCGCCGAGCACGCCGGCGGCCGAGGAGAACGTGACGAACGCGGTGAGGTCGCCGGCCAGCTCGTGCAGGTGCCAGGCGGCCAGGGCCTTCGGGTCGAAGACGCCGTCGACGCGCTCGGGCGTCATCGAGGCGAGGACGCCGTCGTCGAGCACGCCGGCCGCGTGGACGACCGAGTTCACCGGGTACTTCTTCAGCAGCGCGCGGACTTTCGCCCGGTGGGAGAGGTCGGCGGCCACGACGGTCGCCTCGGCACCCAGCTCCGCCAGTTCGGCGACGAGCTCAGCCGCGCCCTCGGCTTCCGGGCCGCGACGGCTGACGAGCACGAGGTCCTTGACGCCGTGCTGCCGCACGAGGTGCTTCGCGACGAGCTTGCCCAGCGCGCCGGTGCCACCGGTGACGAGAACCGTGCCCCAGTCCGGCGTCTCCCCGGCTTCGGGCGTCGCGCGGGTCAGCCGCGGCACGGTCACCTGGTCATCGGAGACGCGCACGGAAGTCTCGTCGGCGACGGCGATCGCGGCGAGCTGCTCCGCCGTCGCGGTGCCCTCGACCAGCACGATCCGGCCCGGGTTCTCGACCTGGGCCGAGCGGACGAGCCCGGCGACGGCGGCCCCGGCCAGATCGGCGGGGGTGACGACGACCAGCAGGCCGGACGACCACGCCTGGAGTTCGGCCAGTGCACTGTGGACGGCCTTCTTCGCCGCGGCGGCGGTCGTGCCGGGCTTGACCTCGTACACCGTGAAGTCTGCTTCGGCCGCCTCCGGCAGCGTCGCCGGAACCCAGTCGACGCGGTAGAGGGAGTCGGCGCCGCCGGGCTTCGCGCGGGCCGCGGCGAGCTGTTCCTCGCTGATCCGGCGCAGCCCTAGCTGCCCGACGCGGGCGACGGGTGCGCCGGCCGAGTCGGCCAGGCGCAGCTCGACCGTCTGCGGCCCGGTCGGGTGGACGTGCACCCGCAGCGAAGCGGCGCCCGCGGCCAGCAGCTCGACGTCGGACCAGGAGTACGGCAGTGTGGTGCCCTCCCCCGCGGCGCTGCTCAAGCCCACGGCGTGCAGCGACGCGTCGAAAACCGCGGGGTGCAGGCCGAACGCTTCGGCGCCGAGCCGGTCCTGCTCGGGCAGGGCGACTTCGGCGAAGATGTCGTCGCCGGACCGCCAAGCCGCGCGCAGGCCCCGGAAGACGGGGCCGTAGGCCATGCCGGCCTCGGCCAGCAGCTCGTACATGCCGTCGAGGTCGACGACCTCGGCGCCGGCGGGCGGCCACGCGCTCAGGTCGAACGCGGCGGCGGCCGTGGCGGGCGCGAGGGTGCCGTCGGCGTGCCGGGTCCAGCCGGCGGCCGCGGCGAGGTCGTCCGGTCGCGAGTGGACACTGATCGGGCGGGAGCCATCGGCGGCGGGCTTGCCGATCCGCACCTGGATCCGCGCGGCGCCCTTCGCGGGCAGCACCAGCGGCGCGTGCAGGGTCAGGTCGCGGACGCGGCCGCAGCCGGCTTCGTCGCCGGCGCGGACGGCCAGCTCGACGAAAGCCGTGCCGGGCAACAGGATCGCGCCGCCGACGACGTGGTCGTTGAGCCACGGGTGGGTGGCGGCGGAGATCCGGCCGGACAGCAGCACGCCGTCGGCGTCGGCCAGCAGCGTGGCCGCACCGAGCAGGGGGTGGTCGACCGGGTCGAGGCCGATCGAGGAGACGTCGCCGGATTCGTTCGACACCTCCAGCCAGTACCGCTGGTGCTGGAAGGCGTAGGTCGGCAGGTCCGCGCGGCCCGCGCCGCGGGAGGCGAAGTGCGCGGCCCAGCCGGGCACGACGCCACGGACGTGCAGCGTCGCGAGCGCGGTGGCCAGCGCGACGTCCTCCGGGACCTCCCGGCGCTGCGCCGCGACGGCGACCGCGGTGTCGGCCGACTGCGGGACGGCGGCGGTCAGCGGCGCGTCCGGGCCCAGCTCCAGGAACCGGTTGACGCCCTCGGCCGTCAGCGCGCGCACGGCGTCGGCGAACCGGACCGGCTGCCGGACGTTGGTGACCCAGTACTCGGGGTCGGTCAGCTCGGCGGAGACCTCGCCGCCGGTGACGCTCGAGACGACCGTCAGCTCGGGCTGCGCGTAGGTGAGACTCTTGGCCACAGCGCGGAATTCGGCGAGCATCGGCTCCATCAGCCGCGAGTGGAACGCGTGCGAAACCTTCAGCCGCGTCGTCCGGCGTCCCGCGTCGACGAACCGGTCACCGATCGCGATCACCGCGTCTTCGGCGCCGGAGATGACGACGGATCGCGGGCCGTTGACGGCGGCGATGTCGACGGTCCCTTGGGGATCGTAGGCGGCGACCTCCTCGGCCGTGCCCTCGACGGCGACCATCGCGCCCCCGGTCGGCAGCGCCTGCATCAGCCGGCCGCGGGCGGCGACGAGCTTCGCCGCGTCGGCGAGGGAAAGCACGCCGGCGCAGTGCGCGGCGGCCAGCTCGCCGATGGAGTGGCCGCACACCGCGTCCGGGACCAGGCCCCACGACGCGACGAGCCGGAACAGCGCGACTTCGAAGGCGAACAGGGCGGCTTGGGTGTTCCCCGTCTGCGACAAGGCTTCCGCGTCGGTGTCGATCACTTCGCGAATCGGGTGGTCCAGGTGCTTGTCCAGTTCGGCGCAGGTTTCGGCGTACGCCTGGGCGAACGCCGGGTACTTCGCGCCGAGTACCGCGCCCATGCCGGGGCGCTGGGAACCCTGGCCGGAGAACAAGAAGGCGGTGTTCGTCTCGCCGCGGGCGACGCCGGTCAGCGCGCCGGGCTCGCCGTCGGCGAACCCGCGCAGCGCGGCGATCAGCTCGTCGCGGTCGCGGGCCACGACGGCGGCGCGGTGGTCGAGGTGCGTGCGCCCGGCGGCCAGCGTCGCGGCGACGTCGAGCGGCCCGGCGGGGTTCCCCTCGAGGTCCGCGAGCAGCCGCACCGCCTGCGCCCGCAGCGCCTGCGGCGTCCGTCCGGACAGCACGAACGGGATCGCGGCGTCGTCGCGCGGCGTCTCCTCGACGGCGTCGTCGGGGTCCGGGGCTTCTTCGAGGATGACGTGGGCGTTGGTACCGCTCAGGCCGAAGCAGGAGACGGCACCGCGGCGCGGGTGGCCGTTGCGCTCCCACGGCCGTCGTTCGGTGAGCAGCTCGACCTGCCCGGCGCTCCAGTCGACCTGCCGGGTCGGCTGGTCGACGTGCAGGGTCTGCGGCAGCACCTCGTTGTTCAACGCGAGCACGATCTTCAGCACGCCGGCGACGCCGGACGCGGCCTGAGTGTGGCCGAGGTTGGACTTCACCGAACCCAGCCACAGCGGCGAAGTGCGCTCCTGGCCGTAGGTGGCGAGCAGCGCGCCGGCCTCGATCGGGTCGCCGAGCTTGGTGGCGGTGCCGTGCGCCTCGACGACGTCGACCTCGTCCGCGCTGACGCGGGCGTTGGCGAGTGCCTGGCGGATGACGCGTTGCTGGGCGGGACCGTTGGGCGCGGTCATGCCGTTGGACGCGCCGTCCTGGTTGATCGCGGTGCCGCGCACGATCGCGAGCACCGGGTGGCCGTTGCGGCGGGCGTCGGACAGCTTTTCCACCAGCAGCATCCCGCAGCCCTCGGACCAGCCGGTGCCGTCGGCGGAGTCGGCGAAGGCGCGGCAGCGGGCACTGCGGGCGAGCGTGCCGTCGAGGCTGAACTCGACGAAGGTGCGCGGCGTCGACATCACCGAAACGCCGCCCGCTAACGCGAGTGAGCATTCGCCGGAACGCAGGGCCTGCACGGCCATGTGCAACGCGACGAGCGACGACGAGCACGCCGTGTCGATGGTGACCGCGGGCCCTTCCAGGCCGAAGGTGTAGGCGAGCCGGCCGGAGATGACGCCGGAAGAGCCGTAGCTGCCCTGGTAGTTGTGGTACATCGTGCCGGCGAAGACACCGGTGGCGCTGCCCTTCACCGAGTGCGGCGCGATACCCGCGCGTTCGAAGGCCTCCCACGAGGTTTCCAGCAGGAGCCGTTGCTGCGGGTCCATGAGCAGGGCCTCGCGCGGGCTGATGCCGAAGAGGTCGGCGTCGAAGTCCAGGGCGTCGTGGAGGAAACCGCCTTCGCGGACGTAGCTGGAGCCCGGGCGCTCCCCGGACGGGTCGTAGAGCCGGTCCAGGTCCCAGCCGCGGTTCGCGGGGAACTCGCCGATCGCGTCGACGCCGCCGTCCAGCAGCCGCCAGAGCTCTTCCGGGGTCGTGGCGCCACCCGGGAACCGGCAGGCCATGCCGATGATCGCGATCGGTTCCCGCGCGGCTTCGGTCAGCCGCCGGTTCTTCTCGCGCAGCCGTTCGCTCTCCTTGAGGGAGGCACGGAGCGCACCGACCAGCTTGTCTTCGGAGTTGCCCACGAGTCCTCTTTCCTTCCACGTCGCCTGCGCTGGAAAGGGGGATCGCGCGCCCCCACAGCAATACGGCTGACGATACGAGCGCGCCGCGGGCACCCCCACCCCTAATGGCCCCGGATGACGCGGGAACCGCGCCCCTAGCCGCCGTCCCGCGGCCCCGCCAAGGTCCGCTTTAGACGGTCTTTAGGGGTTGTCGGTCGCGACCGGCGGATGTCAGATTTCCGGAAGACACTTCCGTTGCTCGTGACGGCCGTACGAAGGCACTTCCATCAGCACGAAGACTGGGGATCCGGTATGCACAGGAAAATTGGCAAGCTGCTGGTCGTGGGAGCGCACGGCGACGACGAGACGCTCGGCGCGGGCGGCACCATCGCCCGGCTCGCCGACGAGGGTGTGACGATCTCGCTCTGCATCCTCACCAACGACGACGGCTCGCGCTCGTCCACCGGTGCCGGGGTCGTCAACCGCACCGCCGCGATCGAGCTGGCCGCGAAGACGCTGGGCATCGAACGCGTGCGCATCCACGAGTTCGGGGACAACCGCCTCGACACCGTCAGCCACCTCGAGCTCAACCGCACGGTGGAGAACGAGGTCCGGGACTTCGAGCCCGACACCATCCTCACCACGAGCATGTGCGACCTGAGCACCGACCACGCGCTGGTCAGCCGCGCCGCCCGGGTCGCGGGCCGGCCGGGCAAGGGCAGCGTGCAGGAGGTGCGGACCTTCGAAATCCGCTCCGCCACCGACGTCGGCGAGGCGTCGGGGCTGCCGGTCACCTTCCGCCCCAACTGCTGGCAGCGCCTCGAGGAGACGCACGTCGAGCGCAAGATCGAAGCGCTGCGCGCGTACGGCAAGGAACTCGAGCCCTGGCCCCACCCGCGCAGCGAGCGGGGCGTCCGCGCCCTGGCCGAATACCGCGGCTCGCAGATCTCCACCGAACTCGCCGAAGCCTTCGAAATCGTCCGGGTCGTGCACTGACCCTTCCACCGTGCAAGAGACGGGTGAACCGCAATGACGAGTACTGTCGCCGAATACGAAATCCTGGCCGAGCTGAACGAACTGACCTCCGTCGCCGTCATCGGGATGGGGTACGTCGGCCTGCCGACCGCCCTGGGCCTGCACGAGAGCGGGGTCGGCATCATCGGCATCGACCTCTCGCAGAACCGCCTCGACGCGATCCGCTCCGGCGAGGTCGACCTGATCGAGGCCGACCACCGCCGGCTGGAGAAAGCCGTGCACCAGGAGGACTTCCAGCTCACCGCCGACCTGGCGCGGATGGCCGAGGCCGACGCGGTCCTGGTGTGCGTGCCGACCGGGCTGGACGAGTACCTGATGCCCGACCTCGGCCCGCTGGAAAGCGCTTGCACCGCGCTGATCGCCCACGCCCGGGCCGGCCAGACCCTGATCCTCACCTCCACTAGCTACGTCGGCACCGCCGGGCGGCTGCTGGTGAAGCCGTTGGCCGCCAAGGGGTTCAAGGTCGGCCGCGACATCTTCGTCGCGTCCAGCCCCGAGCGCATCGACCCCGGCAACGTCACGCACACGCAGCAGGAGACCCCGCGCGTCCTGGGCGGCGTGACGCCGGCGTGCACCGCGATGGCACAGCGCGTGATCAACCTGCTGACCCCGGCGGTGCACTGCGTCAGCTCCGCGGAGGTCGCCGAGCTGACCAAGCTGTACGAGAACACGTTCCGCGCGGTGAACATCGCGCTGGCCAACGAGTTCGCGGAGATCAGCGACGGCTTCTCGATCGACCCGATCGAGGTGATCGACGCGGCGGCGAGCAAGCCCTACGGCTTCATGGCCTTCCACCCCGGCCCGGGTGTCGGCGGGCACTGCATCCCGTGCGACCCGCACTACCTGCTCTGGCAGCTGCGCGCGACGCAGCAGAACGCGCCGCTCGTCACGCAGGCCATGCACGCCATCGCCGAACGCCCGAAGCAGGTCGTCGACCGCGTCGTGAGTACCCTGTCCCGCAACGGAAAGGGGCTCGCGGGCGCGCGGGTGCTGGTGGTCGGCGTGACGTACAAGCCCGGCGTCCAGGACGTCCGGTCGTCGTCGGCGCTGGACATCATCGACCTGCTGGCGGCGAAGGGCGCGAAGGTCGGCTACCACGACCCGCTGGTGCCGACCATCCGCGTCACCGGCGGCCAGCTGGACAGCGTCGCCGCGCCGGAGGGCGACGGCTGGGACGTCGCGCTGATCCACACCGTCCAGCCCGGCCACGGGTACGACTGGCTCGGGCAGTGCCCGGTCGTCATCGACGCCACTTACCGCTTCGACCCTTCGCTGTTCGCGAACTGAGAGGACACCCGACGTGCGTTACCTCATCACCGGCGGCGCCGGCTTCATCGGCTCCCACCTGACCGAGCACCTCCTGGAGCACGGCCACGAGGTCGTCGCGCTCGACAACCTCAGCACCGGCACGCTCGACAACCTCGCCGGCGTCCGGGACAACCCGGCGTTCCGCTTCGTGCGCGGCTCGGTGACCGACCCCTCGGCGGTCGAGGCGTGCATGGCCGGCATCGACGCGATCTTCCACCTCGCGGCCGCGGTCGGCGTCTTCACCATCCTCGACAAGACGATGGAGAGCCTGCGCACCAACCTGCACGGCACGGAGACCATGCTGGACGCGGCGCTCCAGCACGACGTGCCGATCCTGGTCGCGTCCACGAGCGAGATCTACGGCAAGAACACGGCCGACGGCCTCACCGAGGACGCCGACCGGATCATCGGCTCGCCGCTGAAGAACCGCTGGTCGTACGCGGAGGCGAAGGCGCTGGACGAGACGTTCGCCTACCTGTACGCGGTCGAGCACGGCCTGCGCACGGTGATCGTCCGCCCGTTCAACACCGTGGGCCCCCGCCAGACCGGGCGCTACGGCATGGTGATCCCCCGGTTCGTGAAGCAGGCCCTGGCGGGCGAACCGATCACGGTCTTCGGCGACGGCCAGCAGACGCGCTGTTTCTGCCACGTCCACGACGTCGTACCGGCGCTGGTGGCGTTACTGGCCGACGAGTCCGCGTACAGCAAGGTGTTCAACCTCGGCAGCACCGAGCAGACGACGATCGCCCAGCTCGCCGAGCGCGTGATCTCGGCGACGGGTTCTTCGAGCACGATTGCGAAGGTGCCTTACGAGGAGGCCTACGGCGACGGGTACGAGGACATGCAGCGCCGCATCCCGGACTGCACGAAGGCGTTGGGGCAGATCGGCTTCTCGCCGACTCGGACCCTGGACGACATCATCGCGGCGGTGGTCGCGGATCAGCGCGGTTCTTGAGCTTTGTTCTGGAGGCCACCCCGGGTTTGCCCGGGGTGGCCTTCGCCGCGGTCGGGTTTCGGTGGTGGCCGGCCCCGATGCCTTGAATGAGTCATTCACCTCATCCAACGCCAGGAATGAGTCATTCAAGACGTTCGAGCCGCGCGTTCCCGCCCGCTCGCACGCCGCGGAACGCCGTGAACGACCCTTTCATGCGCCTCCGGCCCGGCCCAGCTTCCGGTACACCGTCTCCAAAAGCCCCGCCGCTTCCGCCGGCCGCACTCCCAGCACCGCCGCGATCGCGTCGATCGCCGTCGCGTCCGCGGCCAGCTCGGCGACCCGCAGCTCGGTCTCGGTGAGCAGCACCTTCACTGCCCGCCCTCGGCGTCGGCGAACTCGCCCGCCAGCGCGGCCCGGCCGCCGACGCCCAGTTTGCGGTACACGCGGGTCAGGTGCTGCTCGACCGTGCTCACCGTGATGTACAGCGTCTCCGCGATCTGCCGGTTCGTCCGGCCCTCCACGGCCAGCTCGGCCACCCTCAGCTCCGCCTCGCTCAGCACGGACGCCGACGGCGACGCCGGCTCCGGGCGCGGCACCGGCCGGGGCACCGGCGGCCGGGAGCGGCCCTGGCGCGGTACGTGGACCGCTTTCACCAGGCTGCCCGCCCGCTCCGCGCGCTGACTGAGGTGGTTGATCGTGCGCATCGTCTTCGCCAGCTCCAGCCGGTCGCCGGACGCCTTGAACGCCTCCGCCGCCCGGTTCAGCAGGCCCGGGCGGGCCGCCGCGTCGCCGGCCAGGGCCAGCACCCGCAGGGCCGACCCGCGCGAGTACGCGTCGGCCGGGCCGGCCAGCGACTGCCTGGCCAGCTCGACCGCGATGGCCGTGTTGCCCAGGCCGAGGTTCGCCTCCGCGAGGTCGGCCTGCCACGGCAGGACCGCCGGCAGCTCGAGGTCCTGCTCGTGCAGGATCCGCCGGCACTGCTGCAGATCGCTCACCGCCGCGAGGCCGCGGTTGGTCGTCAGGTGGAAGTGCCCGCGGGCGCGCAGGTACCGGACGCCGCCCAGGGTCGTCCACGCCGCGTCCGGGAGCGGGTGCCGCAGCACCGCCGCCGCGTCCTTGAACGTCCCGGCCGCGGTGTGCGCGATCAGCAGCGTGGCCAGCGGGTAGCTGATCGCGACGCCCCAGTTCGGCGCGTCCAGCATGCCCAGCGCCCGGGTGCCGAGGTCCACGGCACCGGGGACGTCGCCCCGGCGCAGCCGCAGGCTCGCGCCGATCGCGTCGAGCATCGCCTTCCACGTGATCGCGCCGCGGTATTCGGCTTCCTCGCTGAGGGACGTGCACCAGCCTTCCGCGCGGTCGGCCTTGTCGTCGTGGGCCAGCGCGAGGATCGCCGTGGCCAGCGCTTCGAGCGAGGTGTCCGAAAGCCGGCAGTTCTGCAGGATCCGCTCCGCGCACGCCGACGTCGCCTCGGTGCCGCCCGTGCGCCACATCGAAGCCAGCGTGTTCGCCGTGTGCAGCCAGGGATCGCCCGGGTCGGCCGTCGTCGTCGAGACGCCGTAGTGCCAGTAGCCGGCGAGGATGAGCTCCGCCGACGTGCGCGGGTCGAGCGGTTCGACGTCGTTCTCGAGCGCGGCGAACGAGCGCTCGAAGGTGTCCCGGTCGCCCAGCCACAGCGACTGCCGTGCGAGCCCGAGCCGGTCGGAGGAGTCCAGGGAACCCGCCTCGCGCAGGGATCTCAGGTGCGGCGCGGCGGCGGCCGGGTTGACGCGCCAGGTGATCTTGGCGAGCAGCTGGGAGATCGTCTGCTGCTCCCACCGCGCCTTCGCGACCGACGCGGCGAGCACCAGGCAGCGGGTGGCGAAGTCGATGTCGTCGGCGAGCATCACCTGTTCCGCCGCCGCGACCAGCACCGGCAGCGCCCAGTCGGCCTCCGCCTCGCCTGAGGCGACGAGGTGCCGGGCGACTTCGGCGGGACTGAGCCCGCGGGCGTGCTTGACCTCGGCGGCCCGGGCGTGCAGCCGGACCTTCTCCGGCCCGCGCAGCCCACCCACCACCGCGGCGGCGGCCGGCGGCCGGAACCGGACGCCCGCGACCAGTCCCGCGTCGGCGAGCCGCCCGGTGGACGCCTCGGCCTCCAAGGGGTCGACCCCGGCGACGATGGCGACGGCCTCGGTGGTGACGTCGCTGTCCAGCACGGCGATCGCGGTCGCGACCTCGCGCAGCGGCGAGCCGTAGCGGTGCAGCAGCCGCTGCACGGCCTCGGAGTACGCCGAGCCGGTGTCCGCGCTGCCGCGGTGGGCGTCGACCAGCGCCCGGACCAGCAGCGGGTTCCCGGCGCTCAGCTCGTGGATCCGCTCGGGCAGCCCGTCGCCCTGCACCAGCTCCGCGATGGCCTGGACCGACAGCGGCGTCAGCTCGACGTGCCGGTGCGGCAACGACGTGAACGGCGAATCCGCGTACGACCCGTCGGCGTGGTTGAGGACCAGCAGCAGCGCGGCGGACGGCGCCCGCCGTTGCAGGCGCAGCAGCAGCCGCGCCGAGGTCTCGTCCACGTGGTGCAGGTCGTCGACCGCCACCAGCACCGCGCGTTCGCGGGCCAGCCGGTGGATCGCGTTGCACAGCGCGGCAATCCGTTCGTCGACATCCCTGCCGTCGCCGCCGGCCGGGCCGCCGGTCAGCGCCGGCGGCAGCAGCGGACTCGCGAGCAGCTGGTCGATGACCCCGCCGTCCACGGCACGCTCGTCGGCGGCACCGGACGCGGTCAGCGTGACGATGCCCAGTTCCTTGGCCCGCACCACCACCTGGTGCTGCAGGTGTGTCTTCCCGCTGGCCGGTCCCCCACCGACCAGCACCGTCTCTCCCACGCCGGCGTCGCATTCGATCAACAGGTCCTCGAGAAAAGCCAAGGCCCCCTGCGGATTTTCGCGGCGGTTCTGCCCCCAGATCGCGCCCATCGCAAGCTCCTCGAAGCAGGCGGTTGTCTTCCTGCCCCTACGACGTTCGCAGCAGGCGCCTAAGCAGGGCCAACCGCAATCTAAAGTCACCCAACGGAGTGAATCCGACACAATTCCGGTAGGGGTTGCCAGGCCGGGGAATGCCCCGAACACTTCGGAAACTGTGACTGCCCTGAACGAAAGAACGAGCCGGTGGATCCGGCGCTTCCACGTGGCCGACGACGCCGCCGTGCGGCTCGTCTGCCTGCCGCACGCGGGCGGGTCCGCGACGGCGTACTTCCCGTTCTCGCGCGCGGCCATCGCCGCCGGGCTGGACGCCGACGTCGTCGCCGTCCAGTACCCCGGCCGCCAGGACCGGCTCGGCGAACGGTGTTACGACGACGTCGGCGCCATGGCCGACGCGATCGCCGACGACCTCGGCCCGTGGTTCGACCGGCCGGTGGCGCTGTTCGGCCACAGCATGGGCGCCACGCTCGGCTACGAGGTCGCCCGCCGGCTCGAAGCGCGGGGAGCGCGGCCGCTGGGGCTGTTCGCGTCCGCGTGCCGGGCGCCGTCGGCCCAGCGCATCGAGTACGTCCACCAGCGCGACGACGACGGCCTGATCGCGGCGCTCAAGGAGCTCAGCGGCACCGACAGCGCGGTGCTGGGCGACGACGAGCTGCTGCGCATGGTGCTGCCCGCGGTCCGCGGCGACTACACCGCCGTCGAGACGTACCGCCACCGCGCGGGACGCGAGCTGGCGTGCCCGATCCACGTGCTGGTGGGCGACGACGACCCGGTGACGGAGATCGCCGAGGCGGACGCCTGGCGCGCCCACACGACCGGCGGCTGCGTCGTGGAGGTGTTCCCCGGTGGGCACTTCTACCTGAACGCGCAGCTCGAGGGCGTTCTGGCCAGTGTCAAGGCCCGGCTGGGTGACTGGAGCCCCTAGGGGGCAGGGTGGGGAAACCCCAGGCGGAGTTCAGGTGCGGACCCCATGGTCCGGCGGGCCCCGGTCCGCGAAACTGAGTACATCGAGAAAACGACCCGCCCCTCGGAGGTAGTCATGATGGCGATCCAGACCGTTCCCGGTGTCACCCAGCGGATGCTCCCCAACGGTCACCTCCAGCTGAGCTGCCGCGCCACGAGCCGCCAGATCGACTGCGAGCCGGTGGCCGCGGCGATGTGGATCGCGCTGAAGCAGCACAACGGCGACGTGGACCGGGCCAGCGCGGTGCTGGCGGCGCTCTGGGAGACCGACGTCGAGGACACCCGCTACGACATGGTGCTGCTGGCGGGTTCGCTGTGCTCCCTGGGGCTGCTCGCCGAGGTGTGACGATCCCGCGGCGGACGCCTGGGGGCGTTCGTCCGGGAGTGTTTCGGCTCGCGTCGAGCGCCCCCTGCTTGTGCGGCGATCCGCGAGCCCGCTGTCCCCGTTGGCCGTGCACTCGCGCGGCACCGTTCTCCCTCGCGTCGAACGCCCACCCGCGCGGCGATCCGCGAGCCTCTTCCCCGCCCTGCCGCCCACCGGCCCACGCAAAAGGGACCGCTTCCGGCGCCGTTGGCGGAAGCGGTCCCTGGACCCGGCCGGGGGAGGTGGCCGGGAGCCTTAGCCCTGTGACTCCAGTTCCTCGTCCAGCATCGCGAACAGCTCGTCCGCGCCCGCTTCCTCGAGCTCGCGGTCGGCCGGGGAGAACGTCGCCACCAGCTCGCGCAGCCGGCCCACGACCGACGCCCGCGCCGAGGAGTCCAGAGCACGCAGCTCGGTCTCCAGGTCCGCCAGCCGGACCTCCACCGCGGACGGCGGGTCGGCCAGTCCCGCACCGAGGAACCCGGCCAGCGACGAAGCCGACGGGTGGTCGAAGATCAGCGTCGCCGGGAGCCGTTGCCCCGTCAGGGATTCCAGGCGGTTGCGCAGCTCGATCGCCGTCAGGGAGTCGAAGCCCAGCTCGATGAAGCCCTTGCGCGGGTCGATCGCGTCGCGGCGTTCGTGGCCGAGGACCACCGCCGCCGTGGCGCAGACCACGTCCAGCAGCGCACGGTCCCGCTCCGCCGCCGGCAACGCCACCACCCGGGCCCACGAGTCGTCCACGGCCTCCGCGCGACGCCGGGTGCCGCCGCGGACCAGGCCCCGGAGCATCGCCGGGACGCTGTGCGCGTCGGCTCGCACCCCGGACATGTCCAGCCGGACCGGCACCAGCGACGGCTCCGAAGTGCCGAACGTCGCGTCGAACAGCGAAAGCCCGTCCGCGAACGACAAGCCCAGCACCCCCGAGCGCGCCATCCGGATCAGGTCGGTGTCCGCCAGCTCGTTCGACATGCCGCCCTCGGACCACAGCCCCCACGCCAGCGACACCGCGTGCCGCCCGGACGCCGCCCGGTGGTGGGCCAGCGCGTCGAGGAAGACGTTCGCCGCCGAGTAGTTCGCCTGCCCCGCCGCGCCGAGCGTGCCGCCCGCCGACGAGTACAACACGAAAGGAATATCCAGCGAAGCGGTCAGCGAGTGCAGGTTCCACGCCGCGTCCACCTTGGGCCGCAGCACCGCGTCCATCCGCTCCGGCGTCAACGCCAGCAGGACGCCGTCGTCGACGACACCCGCCGTGTGCACGACCGCCGCCGGCTCGACCCCCGCGAGCAGCTCGGCCGCCGCGTCCCGGTCGGCGAGATCGCACGCCTCCAAGGCAACGGACGCACCCAGCGCGGTCAGCGACGAAACCAGCTCCGCGGCGCCCGGCGCCGAAGCACCACGACGGCTCGTGAGCAGCAGGTTCTTGACGCCGTGCTCGGTCACCAGGTGCCGTGCGATCAGCTGCCCCAGCACCCCGGTACCGCCGGTGACCAGCACCGTTCCGGTGGGGTCCAAGCCCGTGACGAGCGGCGTGGGCACGAACTTCGCCAGCCGGTGCACCAGCACCGCGCCGTCCCGCACCGCGACCCCGGGCTCGTCGGCGTACATCGCCCCGAGCACCTCATCGAGGGGCAGCTCACCACCATCGACATCGACGATCATGAACCGGTCGGGGTACTCCAGCTGAGCGGTCCGGATCACGCCCCAGAGCGCGGCGTGCGTCAGGTCGTCGACGCCCTCGTCGGGATGCGTCCCGATCGCGTGCGAAGCGACCACGACCAGCCGGGAAGACGCCAAAGTCTCCTCGGCGACCCAGGCCTGGGCCAGGGCCAGCAGCCGGTGCGTCGCCTCACGGGCCGCCACCGGCGAAGCCGAGTCCGGCGCCACGAACGGCGCGAACACCACATCTGGAGCCACCCCGGCGGAGACCAGGGCCGGAAGGTCCACATAGGACTCACCGGGAAGCCCGAATCCCGCACCGAGCACCGCGGACGAGACTCCCGAAACGGCGTCGCCGGTGAACGGCTGCCATTCGACGCGGAAGAGCGAGTCGTCGACCGCCGAACGCGTGGCGCGGAACGCGTCAGCCGCGATCGGCCGCAACGACAGGGATTCGACGCTGAGCACTGGCGCACCGGTGGCGTCCGTCGCGCTCAGCGAGACGGTGTTCTCGACGTCCGAAGAGATCAGCACCCGCAGCTCGGAAGCGCCGGCCGCGTGCAGTGACACGCCCGCCCACGCGAACGGCAGCACCGGCTTGTCCTCGGTCGGCCCGGCCAGGCCGATCGTGTGCAGTGCGGCGTCGAGCAACGCCGGGTGCAGGCCGAACGCCGACGCGTCCGCGTCCTCCGGCAGGGCCACCTCGGCGGCCAGCCGGTCGCCGTCCTGCCACACGCGGCGCAGCCCGGCGAACACCGGCCCGTAGTCGAAGCCCTGGGCGGCGAGGTCGTCGTAGCGCGAGGTCACGTCGATCTCGACCGCCCCCGCGGGCGGCCACCCCGGCGAGGCCGCCGGACTCGAGACGAAGGAAGACAGCCGGCCAGAGCCGTGCTGCACCCACTCGGGGGCGTCCTCGGCCTGGGAATAAATCGACAGAGAGCGCTGCTCCGATTCGAGAGCACCGACGACCACCTGCAGCCGGACCGCCCCTTCCGGAGGCACGATCAGCGGCGCGGCCAGGGTCAGCTCGTCGAGCCGTCCGCAGCCGACCTCGTCACCGGCGCGCACTGCCAGCTCGACGAACGCCGTGCCGGGGAACACCAGGGAGCCCTGGACGACGTGGTCGGCGAGCCACGGCTGCATCCGCGCCGAAAGCCGGCCGGTCAGCACGGCACCACCGGAGTCGGCCGCGACGACGACGGCACCCAGCAGCGGGTGCCCGGCGTCGCGCTGCCCCACCTCGGCGACGCCGCGGACGCGGGCGCCGGTCGGGTTCTCCAGCCAGTAACGCTTGCGCTGGAACGCATAAGTCGGCAGTTCCACCACCGTGCCCCCGGCGTAGAACGCCGAGAAATCCACAGTGGACCCGCTGACGAACAGCGCCGCCACCGCGGCCGCCGCCGACTCGGCCTCGGGCCGGTCCTTGCGCAGCACCGGGACGAACGTGGCGTGGTCGTCCGCGTCCAGGCACGTCTGGCCCATCGCGGTGAGCACCGCCGACGGGCCGACCTCGACGAACGTCGTGACGCCCGCGTCGAGCAGCGTGCGGATCCCGTCGGCGAACCGGACGGCGTCTCGCACCTGGCTCACCCAGTACTCCGGTGAGGTCAGATCGGCGTCCGGCGAAACCGTCGAGACGATCGGGATCTCCGGCGCGCGGTAGGTCAGGTTCCGGGCGATGAACGCGAAGTCCGCCAGCATCGGCTCCATCAGCGCCGAGTGGAACGCGTGCGAAACCTTCAGCCGCGAGGTCTTTCCGAACTTCGACGCCACGGCGAGCACCGCGTCCTCGTCCCCGGAGAGCACCACGGACGTGGGCCCGTTGACGGCGGCGATCGACACGCCGTCGGTCAGCAGCGGCAGGACGTCCGCTTCGGCCGCCGCCACGGCGACCATCGCTCCCCCGGTGGGCAACGCCTGCATCAGCCGCGCCCGGGCCGTAACGAGCGTGCACGCGTCTTCGAGCGACAGCACCCCGGCGACGTGCGCCGCGGCCAGTTCGCCGATCGAATGCCCGAGCAAGTAGTCCGGCTGGACGCCCCACGACTCGAGCAGGCGGAACACCGCGACCTCGAGCGCGAACAGCGCCGGCTGCGTGTACCCGGTCTCCTCGGAGCCGAGCACGGTCTTCAGGGGAACGTCCAGGTGCTTGTCCAGCTCGGCGGCCACGACGTCGAAGACTTCGGAGAACGCGGGGAACGCCGCCGCCAGCTCCAGGCCCATCCCGGCGCGCTGGGCGCCCTGGCCGGTGAACAGGAACGCCGTTCGGCCGGTTCCCGCCACCCCCTCGACGACACCCGCCGGCCGGCCCGCCGCGTACTCGGTGAGCGCGCGGATCACGCCCGCCCGGTCGGCGGCCACGACCCCGGCGCGGTGCTCGGCGAGAGTACGGGTGGTCACCAGCGAGTACCCGACGTCCACAGTGGACTCATCGCCCACGGACGCGGCGAGCTTACCCGCCTGCGCCCGCAGGGCCTCCGGGTCGTTGGCGGACAGCAGCCAGGTCACCGGGCTTTCTTCCGGAGAAGAAGAGACCGGCACCGGGTCGCCCTGCTCGACGATGACGTGCGCGTTGGTCCCGCTGATGCCGAACGACGACACCCCGGCGCGGCGCGGCCGTCCGGTCTCCGGCCACGGCCGTTCGGCGGTGAGCAGCGAGACCGTGTCCGTCCACTCGACGTGCGGCGACGGCTCTTCGGCGTGCAACGTGCGCGGGAGGACGCCGCGCCGCAGCGCCTCCACCATCTTGATCACGCCGCCGACGCCGGCGGCCGCCTGCGTGTGGCCGACGTTCGACTTGAACGACCCGACGTGCAGCGGCCGCTCCGGCGTCGCCGCCTTGCCGTAGGTCGAGATCAGTGCCTGCGCCTCGATCGGGTCGCCCAGCTTGGTGCCGGTGCCGTGCGCCTCGACGGCGTCCACATCGGACAGCTCCAGCCCGCCGTCGGCCAGCGCCGCGCGGATCACCCGCTGCTGCGCGGGCCCGTTCGGCACGGTGATGCCGCTGGACGCGCCGTCGGAGTTCACCGCGCTGCCGCGCAGCACGGCCAGCACGTGGTGGCCGTTGCGCCGCGCGTCGGAAAGCTTCTCCAGCAGCAGCATCCCGGCGCCCTCGGAGCAGCCGACGCCGTCGGCGCCGCTGCCGAACGCCTTGCACCGGCCGTCCGGGGACAGCCCCTGCTGCTCGCTGAAGTAGACGAACATGTCCGGCGTCACCATCACGGTCACGCCGCCGGCCAGCGCCAGCGAACACTCGCCGCGGCGCAGCGCCTGCGCCGCCCAGTGCAGGGCGACCAGCGACGACGAGCACGCCGTGTCCACCGACACGGACGGGCCCTCGAGCCCGAGGGTGTAGGAGATGCGGCCCGAAATGAGACTGCCGTCGCTGCTCCCGGCGCCGTAGTCGTGGTACATCACGCCGGCGAAGACGCCGGTCTTGCTGCCCCGCAACGTCGAGGGCACGATGCCGGCGCGTTCGACGGCCTCCCACGCCGTTTCCAGCACGATCCGCTGCTGCGGGTCGAGCGTGCGGGCCTCGCGCGGCGAGATCCCGAAGAACTCCGGCTCGAAGTCGGCGGCGTCGTAGAGGAAGCCGCCCTCCTTCGAGTACGTCGTCCCGGGCCGGCCGGCGGGGTCGAAGAGCGAGGCGGTGTCCCAGCCGCGGTCCTCCGGGAACTCGCCGACGGCGTCGGTGCCGCTCGCGACGAGGTCCCAGAGCTGCGCGGGCGTGGTGACCCCGCCGGGGTAGCGGCAGCCCATCCCGATGATCGCGATCGGCTCGCTCATCGCCGCGGTGAGCTTCTGGTTGTCCGCCTTCAGCCGCTCGTTGTCCATCATGGACTGGCGCAGCGCGGCGACGATCTGCTCGGTGGACGGCGCGCTCTTCGATGGGCCGGTCACTGGGAGTCCCCTCGTTCGTCGGTGTCGGTGCCGGCCATCGCGGACTTGACCAGGTCGGCCAGGTCCATCCCGGCGATCGCCGCCACCTCGTCGGTTCCGTTGGCCTCGGCCACTTCTTCGACCGGCTCGCCGAGCTCGGGCAGCAGCTCCCCGAGCAGGAACCGGGTCAGCGGCAGCGGGCTCGGGTAGTCGAAGATCAGCGTCGCCGGCAGGCGCAGCCCGCAGGCGGCCCCGAGCCGGTTGCGCAGTTCGAGCGCGGCCAGGGAGTCGATGCCTAGGTCGGTGAAGCCCTTCTCGACCCCGACGGCCGAAGCGTCGTCGTAGCCGAGGACGGCCGCCGCGTGCTCGCAGACCAGCTGCAGCAGCGCGGTTTCCCGCTCGTCGGCCGACATCCCGGTCAGCTTCTCGGCGAACCCGGCTTCGGGTGCCGCCGTCGCCGGACCGGCCGCCGCGGCGGCCCGCCGCGGGGTGGCCGTGACCAGACCGCGCAGGAGCGGCGCGAGCCGGTCGGCGTCCCGCAGGTCGGCGAGTTTCACCGGCACCAGCGCCGGTTCGCCGGCCGCGAGCGCGGCGTCGAACAGCGCGAGCCCGTCGGCGACGGCCAGTTCCGCGACCCCGTACCGGGCGACGTGGGTCAGGTCGACGGCGTCGCCGCTGCCTTCCCACGGACCCCAGGCCAGCGACGTCGCCGGGAGACCCAGCGCCGTGCGGTGCTCGGCCAGCGCGTCCAGGAAGACGTTGCCGGCGGCGTAGTTCGCCTGCCCGGCGGCGAGCAGCAGGCCGCCCGCCGACGAGTAGAGGACGAACGCCTCGAGATCCAGCGACGCGGTCAGCTCGTGCAGGTACCAGGCCGCGTCCACCTTGGGCCGCAGGACGTTCCCGACCTGCTCCGGGGTGAGCGCGCTCAGCACCGCGCTGTCCATCTGGCCGGCGGCGTGCACCACGGCGGTGAGATCGGGCAGCGACCCGATCAGGGCCGCCAGCTCGTCCCGGTCGGTGACGTCGCAGGCCGCGACGGTCACCGACGCGTCCAGCGACTCGACCAGTTCACGCGCGCCCGGGGCGTCCAGACCCCGACGGCTGGTGAGGACCAGGTTCCGGGCGCCGCGGGCGACCAGGTGCCGGGCCAGGTGGCCGCCGAGGAGGCCGGCGCCGCCGGTGATGAGCACCGTGCCGCCGGTGTCCCACTCGACCGGGTCACCGACCGCGGTGACCTTGGCCAGCCGGGGCACACGGACCTCGCCGACCCGGACGATCGCTTCCGGCTCGCCGGAGGCCACCACCGCGGGCAGCGCCCGCATCGACTGGGGCAGGTCGTCGACGTCGACCACCTGGATCCGGCCGGGGTTCTCCGCCTGCGCGGCCCGCACGAGGCCCCAGACCGGCGCCTGGGCGAGGTCCGGGCGGTCCGCCACGGCGTTGCGCGTGACGACCAGGAGCTTGCCGTCGTGCGAACCGCCGAGCCAGCTCTGCAGCTGCCCCAGGGTTTCCTGGACGGTCGCGTGGACCCGGGCCGGAACATCGCCTTCGGCCGAGTCGACCGGCAGCACCAGGACGTCGGCCGCCACCAGCTGCTCGTGCGTCGGAACGCCCAAGCCGAGGTCGTCGGTGCCGAGCACGGCCCAGCCCTCGAGGGACTTGACCAGGCGGACACCGGCCGCGGGCTGCCAGTCGATCCGGTAGAGCGAGTCGGGCACCTTCGCACCCAGCTGGCCTTCCGACACCGGCCGCGTCACCAGCGACTCGATCCAGGCGACCGGCGAACCGGTCGCGTCGGCCAGCGCGAGCGAGGCGTCCTTTCCTTCCTTGCGGACCCGCACCCGCAGGGCGGTGGCCCCGGAGGCGTGCAGCGAGACCTGGTTCCAGGCGAACGGGATCGTCGTCTCGGTCAGCGCCTTCGGGCCACCGGGGACGAGGAAGTCCGTCGCGCCCAGCGCCGAGTCGAGCAGGCCCGGGTGGAGCCCGAACTCACTCGCCGCGGTGCCCTCGGGCAGCGCCACCTCGGCGAAGACCTCCCCGTCACGCAGCCAGACCGCGCGCAGGTTCCGGAACACCGGGCCGTAGCCGAAGCCGAGCCCCGCCAGGTCGTCGTAGAGCCCGGTGAGGTCGGCGGCTTCGGCGCCCTCCGGTGGCCACACCGAGAGGTCGAACTCCGCCGGCTGCGCACCGGCGGCCAGGGTGCCGGCCGCGTGCTGGGTCCAGACGTCTTCGGTGCGGGAGTGCACCGACAGCTCACGGCGGCCGTCCGCGCCGGGAGCGCTGACGACGACGCGGATGTCGACGCCGCCCTCCTCGGGCAGCAGCAGGGGGGCCTGCTGGGTCAGCTCCTCCAGGACGTCGCAGCCGACCTGGTCGGCGGCGTGCAGGGCCAGCTCGACGTACGCGGTGCCCGGCAGCATCGTCCGGCCCAGCACCACGTGGTCGGCCAGCCAGGTCTGCCGGTCGACCGCGAGCCGGCCGGTGAGCACGGCGCCGCCGTCGGGCAGCTCCACCAGCGCGCCCAGGAGCGGGTGCCCGGCGGCCTTGGCGCCCAGCGAGCCGACGTCGCCGGCCCGCTTCGTCGCGTTGAGCCAGTACTCCTTGTTCTGGAAGGCGTACGTCGGCAGGTCCACAGTGGACGCACCGCGCCCGGCGAACACCGCACTCCAGTCGGGCTTCGCGCCGCGCGAGTACAGCGTGGCCACCGCGGTGAACAGCGTCTGGACCTCGTCGCGGCCCCGGCGCAGCGCGGGCACGCCCACGACGCGGTCGGGCCGGTCGGCGGCCGAGGTGTCGCACTCGCGGGCCATCCCGGTCAGCACCGCGTCCGGGCCCAGCTCGACGAACCGGGTCACCCCGGCCGAGAGCAGCGCGCCGACGCCGTCGGCGAACCGGACGGCCTCCCGCACGTGGTTCACCCAGTACTCCGGCGAGCAGAGCTGCTCGGCGGTGGCGATCCGGCCGGTCACATTCGAGACGACCGGGATGCCGGGGGCCGAGTACGTCAGCTTCTCCGCCACCACGGCGAACTCGGCCAGCATCGGCTCCATCAGCGAGGAGTGGAAGGCGTGCGAGACGACCAGTTGCTTGACGCGCCGTCCGGCTGCCTTGAAGGCCGCCATGGCCGCCTTCACCGCGTCCTCCGGCCCGGAGATGACCACCGAGCGCGGGCCGTTGACCGCGGCGACGTCCACAGTGTCGCCTTCGGACGGGAGCGCGGCACGCACCTCGTCCTCGGTGGCCGCGATCGCCGCCATCGCTCCCCCGGAGGGAAGGGCCTGCATGAGCCGGCCGCGAGCCGCGACCAGGGCACACGCATCGGCCAGCGAGAGCACCCCGGCGACGTGCGCCGCGGCCAGCTCGCCGATCGAGTGCCCGGCGACGTAGTCCGGCACGATGCCCCACGACTCGACCAGGCGGTAGAGCGCGACCTCGATCGCGAAGAGCGCGCACTGCGTATACGCGGTCTTGTTCAGCAGCTCGCCGTCTTCGGAGCCCTTCTCGGCCCAGATGACCTGCTTGAGCGGGACGTCGGTGTCGAACAGGCCGCACGCTTCGTCGAAGGCACCGGCGAAGACCGGGAAGGCCTCGTAGAGCTCGCGGCCCATGCCCGGCTGCTGCGCGCCCTGGCCGGTGAAGAGGAACGCGGTCAGGTCGGCCGCGCTGGTCGTGCCGGTCACCGTGCCCGCCGGGGTCCCGCCGGTGGCGAGACCGTCGAGGGCCTTGAGCGCGGCGTCGCGGCCGGCCGCCAGGACCACCGAGCGGTGGTCGAGCGCGGCTCGTCCGGTGGCGAGCGAGTAGCCGACGTCGGTCAGGTCCAGCTCCGGGTTGGACCGGATCCACGCGGCCATCCGGGCCGCCTGGTCGGCGAGCGCGGCGGCCGTGGCCCCGGCGATCGGCAGCGGCACCGACGGCAGCGGCGCGGCGGTCCGGCGCGGACGTTCCACAGTGGACGGGGGAGCTTCCTCGATGATGATGTGCGCGTTGGTGCCGCTGATGCCGAACGACGACACGCCGGCGCGGCGCGGGCGGCCGTTGGGCAGCCAGGGCCGGGCCTCGCTCAGCAGCTCGATGTCGCCGGTGGTCCAGTCGACTACCGGGGACGGCGCGTCGATGTGCAGCGACTTCGGCAGCGTGTTGTGCCGCAGGGCCTGGACGACCTTGATCACGCCCGCCGCGCCGCCGGAGGCCTGCGCGTGGCCGATGTTGGACTTCACCGAGCCCAAGTACAGCGGCCGCCCGTCCGGACGGTCCTGACCATAGGTGGCCAGCAGCGCCTGCGCCTCGATCGGGTCACCGAGCTTCGTGCCGGAACCGTGCGCCTCGACGGCGTCCACTTCGGCCGGCGTCAGGCCACCCGCCGCGAGAGCCGCGTGGATCACGCGTTCCTGCGACGGCCCGTTCGGCGCGGTGAGGCCGTTGGACGCGCCGTCCTGGTTGACGGCACTGGAGCGGACCACGGCGAGGACTTCGTGCCCGTTGCGCTGCGCGTCGGACAGCCGCTCCAGCAGGAGCAGGCCCGCGCCTTCGGCCCAGCCGACGCCGTCGGACGCCGCGGAGAAGGACTTCGACCGGCCGTTGGGCGAAAGCACGCCCTGGCGGCTCGAGTCGACGAAGAGATCCGGCTGCGAAAGCAGCGTGACACCACCCGCGAGGGCCAACCCGCACTCCCCCGCCCGCAGCGCCTGCACCGCGAGGTGCAGCGTGACCAGCGAAGACGAGCACGCGGTGTCGACCGTCATGCACGGGCCTTCCAGCCCCAGCAGGTAGGAGATGCGGCCGGAGACGACCGCGCCCGAGCTGCCGTTGGGGATGTAGGCGGCGACGTCGAGGGGCGCGCCGGGGACGCGGCTGCCGTAGTCGTCGTACATCGCGCCGGTGAAGACGCCGGTCATGCTGCCGCGCAGCGCGGTCGGGTCGATGCCGGCCCGCTCGATGGCCTCCCACGCCGTCTCCAGCAGGAGCCGCTGCTGCGGGTCCATGGCCAGCGCCTCACGCGGGCCGATGCCGAAGAACGCCGGGTCGAACAAGGTGCCTTCGTGGAGGAAGCCGCCTTCGCGGGCGTAGGTCTTGCCCCGCTTGCCGCGCTCGGGGTCGTAGATGCTCTCGATGTCCCAGCCGCGGTTGGTCGGGAACTCCGACACGGCGTCGACCTCGTCGACGAGCAGCTGCCAGAGGTCCTCCGGCGACCGGACGCCGCCGGGGTACCGGCAGGCCATGCCGACGATCGCGATGGGCTCCTGCATCGACGCGTTCGTCCGGGTCGTGGTGGCCGGGACCTTCGCGACCGCGCCGAGCAGCTTGCCCTTGACGAAGTCCGCCACCGCCTTGGCGGTCGGGTGGTCGAAGATCAGCGTCGCCGGCAGGGTCAGGCCGGTCGCGGCGCCGAGCAGGTTGCGCAGCTCGACCGCGGCGAGGGAGTCGAAGCCGAGTTCCTTGAACGCACGGGTGCCGTCCACTTCGGACTTGTCCGCGTAACCGAGCACGGTGGCCACCTGGGTGCGGACGATGTCCAGCAGCACGCGGTCGCGTTCGTTGTCGGCCAGCGAGGCCAGCTCGGCGGCCAGCGCGTTGTCGGCCGCCTTCGCCGCCTTGGCGGTCCGGCGGGCCTTCGGCGGGACGAACCCGCGCAGCAGCGCCGGCAGGTCGTCGGTCCGGGCCCGCAGCGCCGCGACGTCCACCCGCAGCGGGGCGATCACGGCGTCTTCGGTGGCGGTCGCCGCGTCGAACAGCGCGAGCCCCTGCTCCGCGGTGACCGCGGGGAGGCCGAGCCGCGCCATCCGGGCGAGGTCCGCCTCGGCCAGGTCGCCGCCGAGGCCGGTGTTCTCGGCCCACAGGCCCCAGGCCAGCGCCGTCGCCGGCAGGCCCGCGGCCCGCCGGTGCGCGGCGAGGCCGTCGAGGAACGCGTTGGCCGCGGCGTAGTTCGCCTGGCCCGCGGGCAGCACCTGGCCGCCGGCAGAGGAGAACAGCACGAACGCGGCGAGGTCGTGGGTCAGCTCGTGCAGGTGCCAGGCGGCGTCGACCTTGGCCCGCAGGACCGAGTCGAGCCGATCCGCGGTGAGCGAGTCGAAGACGCCGCTGTCGGCCGTGCCCGCCGCGTGCACCACGGCGGTGAGGTTGTCGATCGCCCCGAGCAGGCTCTCGACCTGGGCGCGTTCGGTGACGTCGCACGCGGCGACCCGCACCCGGGCCCCCAGGTCGGCCAGGTCCTCGACCAGCTGCCGGGCGCCCGGCGCGCCGAGCCCGCGCCGGCTGGTGAGCACCAGGTCGGTGACGCCGTGCTCGGCCACCAGGTAGCGGGCCAGCAGGCTGCCGAGCCCGCCGGTGCCGCCGGTGATCAGCACGGCACCGCCGCCCTGCCACGGCGAAGCGTCGCCGGACTCGGTCTTGGCGTAGCGCGGCACGAGCACCGCGCCGTCGCGGATCGCGGCCTCCGGCTCGCCGGAGGCGATGACCGCCGCAATCGACGCGGCCACCGTGTCCGAATCGGCGTCGACGACGAACACGCGCCCGGGGTGCTCGGCCTGGGCCCCGCGGGCCAGGCCCCACAGCAGCCCCTGCGTGACGTCCACAGTGGACTCACCGGCGGGCACCGCGTCCTGCGTCACCACGGCCAGCTTGGTGATCCCGAACCGGGGCTCGGCCAGCCAGGCCTGCAGCTCGGCGAGCAGCCACTCGGCGTTCTCGCGGGCCGCGGCCGGGACGTCGCCCTCAGCGCCCGGCACGGTCAGCGTGATCAGGGCCGGCACCGGCTCGCCGCGGTCGATCGCCGCGGTGAGGTCGGCGAACCCGGCGTAGGTGGCGGCCACCCCGACGCGGCCGCGGCCGATGGCGACCACTTCGGCGTCGGACTGCGGCACGGAGACGGGCTGCCAGGCGATCTTGAGCAGCGATCCGTCCACTTCGGACGACGCCGTCAGCTCCCGGCGGACCGGGCGTGAGACGAGCGAGTCGATCGTCGCGACCGGCCGGCCCTCGCTGTCGGCCACCTCGATGGCCGACACCTCGTCGCCGTTCAGCCGCTCGATCCGCACCCGCAGCACCGAAGCGCCGGCGGCGTGCAGCGTGACGCCGTTCCAGACGAAGGGCAGCAGCGTCGCGCCGCCCGGGTCGCCGAGGAGGTCGGCGTGCATGGCGATGTCGAGCAACGCCGGGTGCAGCCCGTACAGGTTCGCCGTCGACGCCGCCGGTTCCGGCAGCGCAACCTCGGCGAAGACTTCGGTGCCCCGCTTCCAGGCGGCCTTGAGCCCCTGGAAGGACGGGCCGTAGCCGTAGCCGCGCTCCTCGAGCAGGGTGTAGGCGCCCTCGACGATGATCGGGGTCGCCCCGGCCGGCGGCCATTCGGTGAGCCCGGCAGGCTCGGGCCGCGGCGCCGCGGACAGCGTGCCGATCGCGTGCTGGGTCCACTCGTCGCCGTCGATCGCGCGGGAGAACACGGTGACCGGGCGGCGGTCGCCGTCGGCGGGGCCGACCACGACCTGGAGCGCGACAGCACCGTCCGGCGGCAGGACGAGCGGCGCCTGCAGCGTGAGCTCTTCGACCGTGGAGTGGCCGACCTGGTCGCCGGCCGCGATGGCGAGCTCGACGAACCCGGTGCCGGGCACCAGGATCGCGCCCTTGACGACGTGGTCCGCCAGCCACGGCACCGACCCCGCCGACAACCGGCCGGTGAGCACCGTGGTGTCCGAGCCGGACAGCGGCACGACCGCGCCCAGCATCGGGTGCGGCAGCGGCTGCTGGCCGACCGCCGTCACGTCGCCGGACGGTGTCGCGTCGAGCCAGAAGCGCTTGTGCTGGAAGGCGTAGGTCGGCAGGTCGAGCCGGACCGGGCCGTCGCCGAGCACACGGCCCAGCTGGGCCGCACCCCGGGTGTGGAGCCGGCCGAGCGCGGCCAGCGCCGTGCGCACCTCGTCCCGGTCGCGGCGGCCGAACGGCACGAACGCGACCGCGTCGGGGTTCGCGACGCTCTGCGGGCCGAGCGCCGACAGCACGCTGTCCGGTCCTAGCTCGAGGAACGTCTCGACGCCGTCGGCTTCCAGGGCCGCGACCGCGTCCCCGAAGCGCACGGCTTCGCGGACGTGCGTGACCCAGTACTCCGGCGACGTCAGGTCCGCGCCGGGCGAGACCGTGGAGAAGATCGGGATCGCCGGCGCGTGGAACGTCAGCCCGGCGGCGATCTCGCGGAACTCGGCGAGCATCGGGGCCATCAGCGGCGAGTGGAACGCGTGGCTGACGCGCAGCCGGCGCGTCCGGACGTCGGCGACCGTGGCCGCCCGCTCGATCCGGGCCACGACCTCGGCGACGCCGGAGACGACGACCGACTCCGGGCCGTTGACGGCGGCGATGCTGACCTCGTCCTCGTGCCCGCGCAGCAGCTCCCGCGCGGCTTCCTCGGTCGTGGCCAGCGAAACCATGGCACCCGGCGGCTCGCTCAGCGAGCCCATCAGGCGGCCGCGCGCGGCGACCAGCGCCGCCGCGTCCTCGAGGGAGAGCACCCCGGCGACGTGCGCCGCGGCCAGCTCGCCGATCGAATGCCCGGCCAGGGCGTCGGGGACGATCCCCCACGACTCGGCGAGCCGGAAGAGCGAAACCTCCACCGCGAACAGCGCGGTCTGCGTGTACTGCGTCTGGTCGAGCAGGCCGCGGTTCGCGAGCGCGGTCGTGCCGAAGACGACGTCGCGCAGCGGGACGTCCAGTAGCGGGTCGATCGCGGCGCAGACGGCGTCGAAGGCCGCGGCGAACACCGGGTAGGTGGCGTGCAGCGCCTGGCCCATGCCGACGCGCTGGGCGCCCTGGCCCGAGAACAGGAACGCCAGCTTGCCCTCGCCGGCGGTGCCGGTGACGACGTCGGTGCCGGGCTCGCCGGCGGCCAGCGCGTCGAGACCGTCGGCCAGTTCGGCCGGGGTCCCGGCGACCACCACGGCCCGCTGTTCCAGCGCCGCGCGGGTCGAGACCAGCGAGCGCGCCAGCTCGGCGACGGTGACGTCCTCGTGGTCGGCGACGTACTCGCGCAGCCGGGCGGCCTGGCCGCGCACGGCGGCCGCGGTGCGCCCGGAGAGCGCGACGGGGACGACGGCGCCGGGCTGCGGCTCGGCCGGCTGCTCGACTTCGGCGTCGGCCGGGGCCTGCTCGATGATGACGTGCGCGTTGGTGCCGCTGATCCCGAACGACGAGACGGCGGCCCGGCGCGGGTGGCCGTTCGGCGACCAGTCACGCGACTCGGTCAGGAGCCGCACCGCGCCCGTGTCCCAATCGACCACGGTGGACGGACGATCGACGTGCAGGGTCTGCGGCAGCTGCTCGTTGCGCAGCGCCATGACCATCTTGATGATGCCGGCGACGCCGGCCGCGGCCTGGGTGTGCCCGATGTTGGACTTGATCGAACCCAGCCACAGGGGCTGGTCTTCGGCACGGTCCTGGCCGTAGGTGGCCAGGAGGGCCTGCGCCTCGATCGGGTCGCCCAGCGTGGTGCCGGTGCCGTGGCCTTCGACGGCGTCCACTTCGGACGGGGTGAGCCCCGCGTCCGCCAGTGCCTTCGTGATCACGCGCTGCTGCGAGGGGCCGTTCGGGGCGGTGAGGCCGTTCGACGCGCCGTCGTGGTTGACCGCGGAGCCCTTGAGCAGTGCGAGCACCGGGTGGCCGTTGCGCTTCGCGTCCGAGAGCCGTTCGACGAGCAGCATGCCCGCGCCCTCGCCCCAGCCGGTGCCGTCGGCCGCGTCGGCGAACGAGCGGCAGCGGCCGTCGGCGGACAGGCCGCGCTGGCGGCTGAAGTCGACGAACGTGTCCGGGGTGGACATCACGGTGACGCCACCGGCGAGGGCGAGCGAGCATTCGCCGCGGCGCAGCGCCTGGGCCGCCCAGTGCAGGGCGACCAGCGACGACGAGCACGCCGTGTCGACCGTGACCGTCGGGCCCTCCAGGCCGAGGGCGTAGGACACGCGGCCGGAGACGACGCTGGCGAGGCTGCCGTTGCCGAGGTAGCCCGCGATGTCGTCGGACACCGTGCCGAGGCGGGTGCCCCAGTCGTGGTACATGACGCCGGCGAACACGCCGGTGGCGCTGCCGCGCAAGGAAACCGGATCGATGCCGGCCCGCTCGAACGCCTCCCAGGACACTTCCAGCAGCAGCCGCTGCTGCGGGTCCATCGCGGCCGCTTCGCGCGGGCTGATCTCGAAGAAGTCGGCGTCGAACTCGGCGGCGTCGTGCAGGAACGCGCCGTGCTTGACGTAGCTGTGGCCGGGTTTGCCGGGCTCGGGGTCGTAGAGGGCGTCGACGTTCCAGCCGCGGTCGGCCGGGAACGGCGTGAGCGCCTCTTCGCCGCCCGCGACGAGCCGCCAGAGGTCCTCCGGCGTCGCGACGCCGCCGGGGTAGCGGCAGGCGATGCCGACGATGGCGATCGGCTCCTCCGGGTCGGCCGTGGTCACCGGCGCGACCGGGGTGGTGGGAGCCAGGCCGGCGACGCGCGTGACCAGGTACTCGGCCAGCGCGCGCGGGGTCGGGTGGTCGAACACCAGCGTCGCGGGCAGCCGCAGGCCGGTGACGGAGTCGAGGATGTTGCGCAGTTCCACCGCGGCGAGGGAGTCGAACCCGATCTCGCCGAACGGGCGGGACGGGCTGATCGCCGACGGGCCGTCGTGGCCGAGCACGGCCGCGACGTGGGTGCGCACGAGGTCGAGCACCGCGCGGTCGCGGTCGGCCTCGGACAGCGAGACGAACCGCTCGGCGAACTGCCGCTCGGGCGTCAGCTCGCCGGCGGCCGCGGCGATGCGGCGCCGGTTCGCTGGGACGAGACCGCGCAGGAGCGCCGGGACGTCGTCGCGGGCGCTCAGCGCGACGCGGTCGACGCGGGTGGGCACCACGGTGGGCGTGCCCGTGGCGATCGCGGCGTCCAGCGCGGACAGGCTTTCGGACGCGGTCAGCGGGGCGAGGCCCAGCCGGCCGATCCGGCTCAGGTCCTTTTCGGACAGTCCGGCGCTCATGCCGAGCGCGGCGCCGTCGCCGGTCCACAGGCCCCAGGCCAGGGACGTCGCGGGGAGGCCCTGCTCGCGGCGGTGTTCGGCGAGCGCGTCGAGGAAGGTGTTGCCCGCGGCGTAGTTGGCCTGGCCCGCGCCGTCGACCAGGCCGGCCGAGGACGAGAACAGGACGAACGCGGTCAGGTCGGAGGTCAGCTCGTGCAGTGCCCACGCGGCGTCGACCTTCGGGGCGAGGACGGCGTCCAGGCGCTCTTCGGTGAGCGAACCGATCATCGCGTCGTCGAGCACACCGGCGGTGTGGACGACGGCGGTCAGCGGCTGCTCGATCTTCTTCAGCGCGGCCGACAGCGACCGCTTCTTGGTGACGTCACCGGCGATGACCTGCACCGTCGCGCTCGTCCCCAGCTCGGCGACCAGTTCGGCCGCACCCGGGGCGTCGATCCCGCGCCGGCTGAGCAGCACCAGGTGCCGGACGCCGTGCTTGGTCACCAGGTGCCGCGCGACCTGCGCGCCGAGGCCGCCGGTGCCGCCGGTGACCAGCACGGTGCCGCCCGCCTGCCAGGCCGGCGCGTCGGTGTGCAGGCGGACGAGCCGCGGGGCCAGCACCCGGTCGCCGTCGATCCGCAGCTCCGGCTCGCCGGACGCCAGGGCGGTGACCAGGGTCTTCGTGGTGGTCTCGCCCTCGATCAGGACGATCCGGCCCGGGTGCTCGGCCTGCGCCGACCGGACCAGCCCGCGCACGGCGGAGTCGGCGAGCGAGCCGGGGGTCCGGATCACGAGCTTGGCCGAAGCGAAACGCTCGCCGGCGACGAACTCCTGGAGGACGGCGAGCACGCGGTGGGCCGCCTGCTTGGCCGCCGCCGGGATGCTCCGGCCCTTCGCGGCGACCGGCACGACGATCGTGTCCGGCACCTCGGCCAGCTTGGCCAGGTCGGTGATTTCGACGGCCGGGAAGTCCCCTTCGGCGGTCGCGACCGGCGTCCATTCGACGGTGTGCAGCAGGTCCTGGGCCCGCGGGCCCAGGTCGGCGCCGCTGACCGGGCGGGAGCGGAACGACTCCACCGACAGCACCGGCGTCCCCGCCGGGTCGGTGACCTCCAGGGAGACGCCGCCGGTGGCGGGTGAGGTGATCCGGACCCGCACCTCGGTCGCGCCGGAGGCGTGCAGCCGCACGCCGGTCCACGCGAACGGCAGCCGGATCTCGCCGGCTTCGCGGGCCTCGCCCGGGGCGAAGTCGGTGGCGTGCAGGACGGCGTCGAGCAGCGCCGGGTGGATCCCGAAGTCCTCGTCCCGGGTAGGCAGGGCGACCTCGGCGAACACGACGTCATCGCGCTTCCAGGCGGTGCGCAGGCCCTGGAACAGCGGGCCGTAACCGTAGCCCTGCGCCGCCAGCTCTTCGTACAGCTCGCCGGTGGCGACGACCTCGGCGCCGGACGGCGGCCACTCGGTGATCGGCGCGGGCTCGACGGCTTCGGCCTCGGCCAGCACGCCGACGGCGTGCCGCGTCCAGGCGACGTCCTGCTCGGTCCGCGAGTAGAACTCGATGCCGCGGCGGCCGTCCTCGACCGGGCCGACCACGGCCTGCACCTCGACGCCCCGGCCCTCGGGCACGGACAGCGGTGCCTGCAGGGTCAGCTCGTCGACGACGTCGCAGCCCGCCCGCTCGGCGGCGTGCAGAGCCATCTCGACGAACGCGGTGCCGGGCAGCAGCGCGGTGCCGGCGATGGTGTGGTCGGCGAGCCACGGGTGCGACCGCAGGCCGATCCGGCCGGTCAGGACCAGGCCGTCGTGGTCGGCCAGGCCGATCTCGGCGGCCAGCAGCGGGTGGCCGGAGGCGAGCTGGCCGAAGTCGGCCGCGTCGCCGTGGCCCGGCGCGGTGAGCCAGAAGTGCTTGCGCTGGAAGGCGTAGGTCGGCAGGTCGACGGCGTTCGCCGGGCCGAAGAACGCGGTCCAGTCGACCCGCACGCCCCGGGTGTGCAGCCGGCCGAGCGCGCCGGCGAGCGCCGGGACCTCGGCGTGGCCGCGACGCTGCGCGGGCACGAAGGCGATGTCGGTGCCGTGCGGGCCGGTGGCGGCCATGGCCGCCAGGACGGCGTCGGGGCCGACCTCGAGCGCGGTGGTGACGCCGGCCGCGGCGAGCGCGGCGACGCCGTCGGCGAACCGCACGGCCCGCCGGACGTGGTAGAGCCAGTAGCCGGGCGAGCACAGCTCCTCGGCGGTCGCCAGGCGGCCGGTGACGTTCGAGACGACCGGGATCGACGGCGGTGCGAAGTCGACGACCTCCAGGACCTCCCGGAACTCGGCGAGCATCGGCTCCATCAGCGGCGAGTGGAACGCGTGCGAGACGCGCAGTTCGCTCGTCTTGCGGCCCTGCAGGCGGAACACCTCGGCGACGGCCTCCACCTCGGCGCGCTCGCCGGAGACGACGACCGACGTGGGGCCGTTGATCGCGGCGATGCTGACGCCGTCGGTGAGCAGCGGGCCGACCTCGTCCTCGGTCGCGGCGATCGCGACCATGGCTCCGCCCTCGGGGAGAGCCTGCATGAGACGGCCCCGCGCGGCGACGACGAGACAGGCGTCTTCCAGGGACCAGACGCCCGCGATGTGCGCGGCGGCCAGCTCGCCGATCGAGTGCCCGAGCAGGACGTCCGGCTGGACGCCCCACGACTCCAGCAGCCGCGCCAGCGCGACCTCGATCGCGAACAGCGTGCACTGCGCGTACTGGGTGCCGTTCAGCTCCTCGGCGTCGTCGCCGAAGAGGACGTCGCGCAGCGGGCGGTCCATCTGCACGTCGAGCTGGTCGATGGCCTCGTCGAAGACCTCGGCGAAGACGGGGTGGGCCAGGTACAGCTCCTTGCCCATGGCGAGCCGCTGCGCGCCCTGGCCGGTGAACAGCATCGCGAGCTTGCCCGGCGTGCGTTCGCCGGTGACGACCGCGCTGTGGTGCTCACCCGCGGCGAGCGCACGCAGGCCACCGATCGCGTCCTCGGTGCTCTCGGCGACGACGACGGCACGGTGGTCGTGCGCGGCGCGCGTGCCGGCCAGCGAGAAGCCGATCTCGGTCAGGTCGGCCGACTCCACAGTGGACACGAGCTTCCCGGCCTGCGCCCGCAGGGCTTCCTCACTGCGGGCCGAGACGACGAGCGGCACGACCGGCAGCGGTTCGGTGGCGACGGGCTCGTCGGCGGTGGCCGGCGCCTGCTCGATGATGACGTGCGCGTTGGTGCCGCTGACGCCGAACGACGAGACACCCGCGCGGCGCGGACGTTCGACCGCGGGCCACTCGCGGGCCTCGGTCAGCAGCTCGACCGCGCCCGCGGACCAGTCGACGTGCGGCGTCGGCGCGTCGACGTGCAGGGTCTTCGGCAGCCGGCCGCGCCGGATCGCCTCGACCATCTTGATCACGCCGGCCACGCCGGCCGCGGCCTGGGTGTGGCCGATGTTGGACTTGATCGAGCCGAGCAGCAGCGGCGTCTCGCGGCTCTGCCCGTAGGTCGCGAGCAGCGCCTGCGCCTCGATCGGGTCGCCGAGCCGGGTGCCGGTGCCGTGCGCCTCGACGGCGTCCACTTCGGACGCTTCCAGCCGGGCGTCGGCGAGCGCGCGGTGGATGACCCGCTGCTGTGACGGCCCGTTGGGGGCGGTGAGGCCGTTGGAGGCGCCGTCGGAGTTGATGGCGGTGCCGCGGACGACGGCGAGCACGGTGTGCCCGTTCGCGACCGCGTCGGACAGGCGTTCCAGCACCAGGACACCGACACCTTCGGCGAACCCGGTGCCGTCGGCGCCGGCGGCGAAGGCCTTGCAGCGGCCGTCCTCGGCGAGGCCGCGCTGGCGGCTGAACGCGGTGAACGTGCCGGGGCCGCCCATGACGGCGACACCGCCCGCGAGCGCAAGGGGGGTCTCACCGCGGCGCAGGGACTGCACGGCGAGGTGAAGCGCGACGAGCGAGCCGGAGCACGCGGTGTCGACGGTCAGCGTCGGGCCTTCGAGGCCGAGCGCGTAGGCCACGCGGCCGGAGACGACGCTGGGTGCGTTGCCGGTGAGCAGGTAGCCGTCGAGGCCGTCGGGGGCCTCGTGCAGGCGCGGGCCGTACTCCTGGGCCTCGGCGCCGATGAAGACGCCGGCGGGCGTGCCGCGCAGCGTCGTCGGGTCGATCTTGGCGCGCTCCAAGGCTTCCCAGGCGGTCTCGAGGACGAGACGCTGCTGCGGGTCCATCGCGGACGCCTCGCGCGGCGCGATGCCGAAGAAGCCGGCGTCGAACTCCCCGGCGTCGGGCAGGAACCCGCCGGAGGTGACGTAGCTGCTGCCCGGACGGTCCGGGTCCGGGTCGTAGAGTCCGTCGAGGTCCCAGCCGCGGTCGGTCGGGAACCCGGTGATGGTGTGCACCTCTTCGGCGACGAGCCGCCACAGCTGTTCGGGCGAGGCTGCCCCACCCGGGTAGCGGCAGCCGATGCCGACGATCGCGACCGGCTCGTCGTGGTCACCCGCAGTCGAAGGTCCACTGTGGACGACCTCGGCGCCGAACACCGCCGCGTGCAGGAAGCGCGCGACGGCGACCGGCGTCGGGTGGTCGAAGGCCAGGGTGACCGGCAGGTCGAGCCCGGTGGCCTCGGTGAGCCGCGCGTGCAGCTCCACCGCGGCCAGCGAGTCGAACCCGTGGTCGGAGAACGCCTTCTCGGGATCGAGCACCGCTGGAACGTCCGGCCGGGCCGCCAGGAGCGCGGCCCGCGTGGCGTCGTGGACGACGTCGGCCAGGAATGCCGAGCGGTCACCGGGGGGCAGTTCGGTCAGCCGCTCCGCGAACCCGGACGCCCGATTCGATTCGGTTTCAAACTCACGCATTCCGCACTCCACCGCTGTAGCAAGCCAGCACTCATGGTCGTCTTTTTGATCGTAGGTCGGCGCGCACCGCGGCCGGATCCCCTGAAAAGCGTTCTAGGGGCAGGAAAGTGCGCGAGCATTCCCGGCCACCACTGTTGGCAACCCGACAGCGACGAAGGGAGCCTGGCATGACGACGCTGGCGCTCGACCGCCCGGCCCCGCCGCGGCACATCAGCCCCGCCAAGGGACTCGGCCACGCGCTTTCGCT